>JAHEMV010000574.1 GCA_024643455.1 Cytophagales bacterium | reverse complement strand
GAAGAGCTGACAAATCAGCTGCCTGGATGGTTTTGGCGAAATTGTATTTGAATGCAGAAGTGTATATAAATCAATCGAAATATACTGAATGCATTGACGTACTAAATAAAGTGATCAGTGGGCCTCACAGCCTTGCCGATAATTATAGGTACAATTTTGTATCGGATAATAATAATAGCCCCGAAATAATATTCCCAATTACCTATGACGGAGTAAATACCCAATCTTGGGGAGGAATGGTTTATCTGATTCACTCTCAAATAGGGGGGACTATGAAAGCCTACGATATGTTTGGTACTGCTGATGCATGGGCTGGGTTAAGGACTACTTCAGCGTTAGTTGAGAAATTTGACATGAATAATGACTCCAGAGCTTTGTTCTGGACCGATGGACAATCACTGGAGATTAACGATATCGGTGTATTTACGGAAGGATATGCGGTTACAAAATTCAGGAATAGAAAGTTGGATGGGTCACCTTCTGATAGTAATCATAATGTACAGGTCGATACGGATTGGCCGATGTTCAGATTATCGGATGCTTATCTAATGTATGCTGAAGCTGTTTTACGAGGTGGTCAGGGAGGATCCAGAGGGGAAGCATTAAGTCTTGTTAACCAGATTCGCAGCAGAGCATACGGTAATGATACCGGTGATATTTCAGACACTGAACTCACTTTGGATTTTATACTTGATGAACGAGCCAGGGAGTTGTTTTGGGAAGGTCAGCGTAGAACAGATTTAATTCGTTTTGGCAAATTTACTGGAGGAGCATATTTGTGGCCATGGAAAGGAAATACCCCAGATGGTGTAGCTACCGATACGCACCGTGATCTTTATCCAATACCTTCAGCAGAAATGGGAGCAAATCCCAATATTTTGCAAAATCCGGGATATTCAGCAAATTAAATTTGATAAAAATGAAGACGATAAATAGAAGTATATATTTTACACTTTTCTTCCTTGCTTTCGGTTTCTTCTCCTGCAATGAAGAAATCGATAAAGCTACATTGAAAAGTATAGTCACACCCAATGAAATGGGTGCATTAACCTCCACCACATTTGTATTGAAATTTGAGAATGCAGAAACAGATTTTGAAGAATTTACCTGGTCGGCTCCTGACTTTGGCTTTCAGGCATCGGCTACCTATATTCTCGAAGTTGATGTGGCAGGTTTTAATTTTGCAAATGCTATTGAATTAGGATCTACCGGAGATTTATCTCTCACACTTACCGAGGGCGATCTGAATAGTGCATTACTTGCTTTGGGATTGAATCCGGATGAAGCTGCTATGGTGGAATTTAGAGTTCGATCGACTATTAGCAATAGAGTGGATGAAGTTTATTCTGCAGCTATTGAAGTGACCATGACACCATTTGCTACCACCTTTCCACCAATCTATGTTATTGGTGATGCACAGGGATGGGACCTTGGAAAAGCCCTTGAACTGACAGCAACAGGCCCTGGTACTTATGAAGGTACTGGAGATTTTGTAATGAACGGGATTTTCAGGTTTTTTGCCACACCGAGTTGGGATGCCAATCAATGGGGTGCATCCTATTTTGGGGCTGGAAATTTACCGCCTGAATTAGCTGATAACGGAGACGGAGATTCGAATCTCAAATTTTTAGCGGCAGATGGGTTCTATCATATTTCAGTGAACCTGAACACTAAAATGATCGTGGTCAAGGAGCAAAATTTTCCTACCAAGTTATTTATTATAGGTGGTGACCAGGGATGGGATCTAGCAAAAGCATTGGAACTTAAACACCTGGGGAATGGTGTTTTTGAAGGGATCGGAACGTTTGGCAATGGTAATATCTGGAGGTTCTTTGAATCACCTGATTGGGGAGCAAAGCAGTGGAATTACAATACATTTTTGGATGGGACCATTGATTCTAAATTATCTGGTACTACCGAAGGAGACGCTAATTTCACGTTTGAGGGGGAAACAGGAATTTACAAAATTACCGTTTCAACGGTCGATTTGACCATAGTAATGGAAGCAACATCTGAACCAACTTTATATATCATCGGTGACGATCAAGGGTGGGATCTAGGCGCTGCCTTTCAATTGACATGGCTGGGTGGACAGAAATATGAAGGTACGACAGATTTTAATAATGGTTCAATATTCCGCTTTTTTGCAGCTCCGGATTGGGGAGCAAAACAATACAATTACAAAACCTTTGTGGATGGTACAATCGATGAAACAAATTTATCAGGAACCACTGAAGGAGATGCCAATTTCACGTTTATTGGGACAAGTGGAGCTTTTAAAATTGAGGTGGACTTGCTCAATCTATCCATTAAAATGAGTCAGTAAATACGCAGAAATGATGGGGTTATCATTGGTTTGATGCCCCATTTTTTTCACATTCGTTAAAAAAAATATCAAGCATGCAGAAGCTTAATAAAATAGCGTTTTTTCTTTTCTTCACATTTGTTTGGTTTCTACCAGGATGTTCAAAATCCGACGGTGGAGACCCAATAGACGACAACCCAAATGACGGACCTAACGAAACCATATTTGAGTTTGGGGCCGATCTTTCTTATGCCAATCAGATTCTGGATTTCAATGGAGTTTTTCGTGACGAAGGCGAAGGGAGAAATCCTTACAGGATTTTTAAAGATCATGGCACTACCCTTGCCCGATTCAGACTCTGGCATAATCCGCAATGGACTAAGGACATTTATGGTGCTGACGGTACCCAGATGTACAATGATCTGTTGGATGTAGAAAAATCAATATCTGTATCGAAAGCCCAAGGGATGAAAACGCTTATAGACTTTCACTATTCAGATACATGGGCTGATCCAGGCAAACAGGAAATTCCCGAAGCATGGCTAGAAATCACATCTATTGATGTACTTAAGGATTCTGTTTATAACTATACCTACAAATCATTGAAATATCTTAGCGATAAAGGATTAATGCCAGATTTTGTCCAAATCGGAAATGAGATAAATTGTGGAATGATGTATAGCAATGCACCAGATAATTTTCCTAAATGCAATGTTTGCGAAGGAAACTGGGCAAGCCTGGGTAAGGTAATCAATAGTGGAATTAGCGCTATCCGTGATGTGGCAGCATTAAGCAATTCTCAAACTAAAATTATTTTGCATGTCGCTGATCCTAAAAATGTGGAATGGTGGTTTGATAATATAATTAGTCAGGGTAAAGTAACTGATTTTGAAGTTATCGGATTTTCATATTATCCAATCTGGCATACAACAGTTGCTGTATCGGAGTTGGGGAATAAAGTGGCTGGTTTTAAAAAACAGTTTAGTAAGGAAATTATGAT
>JAHEMV010000573.1 GCA_024643455.1 Cytophagales bacterium | reverse complement strand
TTACTCTAAAATTTTAAAAAGTATTTCATTTTGCCAAGGTGAATATGGCCAATTGATTTCCGATAGCAGGTGCCAATTTTTAGAGACAACATTCCATTGATATTCAGGGGTAATTACTAGACATTTATCTGAGTATCTGGTACCACTAACGCTCAATGCCACCAACCCTTTTACTGGTCTTCTTGGAATTAGTTTTATTGAAATTTCCCACGCATCAAGGAAGGGCGCGTAGCTATAAAGTAGTTCGGTACTACTTTCCCTTTTTCCACGAATAGTTATTACATCAAAATATTTTTCTAAAAGGAGGATGGGCCTTTCTCCATTTAGTTCATGTAAAATGGGAACTAGCGAGATATAAACCGGAGACTGCCGATAGGATTTTATATTGATACTTGCCAGGTCTCGTAAATCCTGAGTCAAATATGGTATCCGGATGGTAATGTCAATGGTATCCTTATTTATGGCATATTGGGCTGGAAGTGAGGTTACAACAGATGCTGGCACAACGAAATGACCAATTTCGGTGCATCTTTTATTGCAGCCCAAGCAAAAAAAGAAGAAACATACACAGCATGTTCTTAAGTAATTCATATTCTCACACTAAACCCAAGACTATCATATAAATATCAACTCAAGAATCAATCACCTACTCAACCCTAAAAAAAAATAAGCGTGCCAATTTTCAACAAAGTTTCTGAGTTCAAATCATAATTAGGTTGCATTATTAAGCGCTGATCCTTGTATTTTTTTCCAGTTAAATTCAATAAAATTAGCCCATCTTTCGCCTATATTAAAATTAGCTTTCATTTTATTTCACATTGGCGTTGAGATTGTCAACTTCACTCACTCACTCATTTCTTCCTCGTCCTCAAATCTATCACATTTACCGTTGCCTTTCTCATTCTCGCTCTAATACCTAACAGCAATTCGTTTTTAATGTTGGGAGCCAAAAAGGTGTATTCAAAATATGCTGTTTTCTTAAAAAGCCAGCCCAATCGCTCTACTGCAAGGCTCACAAATTCGGGTAACGAATCCTCAGGCAGCACCTGATAGGTAATGTGAAAATCTTTCTTCCAAACATTAAGTAAATATTCTATTACCAAAGTATCTGATCGATTGAATTTCAAGTCATATACTTCAATGCTTTTTACAGCGTTTGCAATGGTTACAATCCACTCAGGTTGAAGTGTTATCGTGTCGCGTTTGTTAAACACATAATTGGCAGGCTTATTAGGACCGAACATTCCGGCATTGTTCTTTCATCCATTGCGGCATAACCTTAAATATGCACCAGCCGAAGCGTTGCTGTGTCTAAAGTGTTTACTGTAGATTGCACGGCAACGGGCAAGCTAAATAGCAAGCAACACATTACAAATCCTGATCTTGAAGTAACTATAGCCATTAGCATTTGGTTTACTCTACATAGAAGAAAATATCACTGGGGTGGGGTATATACCGCAGTGCTAAGCGCTCATTGACTAAGTGATGGCTTTGGGGGGTGTTGATCATGGTTTGTTGTAACCCAATTTCAAGGCAGCGATCACGGCAGCCTGTAGGGTAAAATCTAAGACTAAACCAACCTTCAAATCGTTTTATGGGAATAAACTGAAGATGGACCTGCTAAGATGTGTTGCCTCTTTCAAAATCAAAAGTGAATTCAGTTCCTAATTTTTTTCACCCTTATTCACAATTAATTTCAAAAATCCTGCTTTAAATGGCTCAATGCGCGGACCATCAATAGTTGGAGTTAACATTTAACCATGAATTGTAAGGGGAAGATCAATGGGTTTGAAGCTTTCAAGTGAGTATGGGATGCGAAAATTTGCATCACGAACATCAGCAGCATTAAAAGGTATATCCACCATAAAGTTGATCGTGTCAATATTTGCCTTTGCCTGAGGAACCGGCGATATGTGAACATACATTGGAGCAATGAAAAAGCCGTACTGCTTACCCTTTCGGCATGATGAAAGCAATAATACCATCGCCACCAGAGCAATTAATATTCTCATGGCTCTTGAATTAAGTATGCAACAAACAAATCGTTTAGACCTGACAACTGTGCCGGATATTGGTATTTGATGACATCAAAAAAATGGCTCCATCGTTCGGTAGAATAGCAGACAGGAAGGGGTTTCGTAATTCCCCATACAATATTTCTCAAACAATTCAATTTTGTCACTTTCTCATAAAGCATGTAGGTAAATCTTTAATTGTTTAAATGAGGAACATTTTTTTTATCCCAGTAATATGGCCAATACTCGCGGCCGTCCTCAAACTGATAACTCTCAGTAAGTCTTTTGTAAGTTGTCTTATTTATCTTAGCATTATAGGTAAGATAAAGTCTTGACCTTTTCATAACCTTCTTGTTTCTGGGGGTTTGATCCAAAGGGCTAATACTTAAAGAAAAAGTACTATCCATTTCATGCTTTACAAAATACAGCTTGTCGCTTTTGATGCTATCTGGATAGATAGTAAGTGTGGTATCAAAATAGTAGAACGGAACATTCTTGTAAGGCCAGGCCTTTTTTCTCATAATAAGATTATGAGCAAACCTTACAGAAAGTATTAATGGCTTTTCCAACTGCTCAATTTTTATATAGTAGGGTGGAGATATAACATCTGCCCGGCTCAAATAAACTTTATCTCCGTTCGGAAAAACAATGCGAAAAGGAAAAAGTTCCATACCGTCGTCAAAATAGGGTACCCACTTATCATAGGTATGGAAAATGTTTATTGTCTTTGTTTGGCCAAGCAGCTGATAGCATAAAAATAAAAAGGTAATAAATATTAAGGAACGATTCAACATTATTTAGTCCGTTTAAATTGAAATGATGTAGAAAGGTCATTTCCTTTCAAATTAAAAAAATATTAAATCAAGTAGATTGAATTATTCAACAAAAAGCAGAATATCGATTCTCCGGTAAAGAAATGAACAATGTTTTTATGCGAACGTATTGTCACCATATTTTGTAGAGCAGATTCATAAATTGACTATCGCTAGCTTTAATTATTAATCTGGAATAATCCTTTTCCCACTCTTTATTTCTTGCATAATCCTGCTATGCAGGTAGCTATTTAATAGTGGGGCAGAAGTCATCAAGGGTACAACCCGCAATTTTTTACGCAGTAACATATTCATTTTATCATTTACATGCAAAAAGAAGTACATGGGTATGCTCCCGGAAGCTTCCACCGAAAATGTAGTGTCAACACACAGTCCATATTCATCAGCAATAAACCTTACTGTAGGCGGTTCAGCGTTATTTATGGGTATTGCATATACAACCATTTTTGGTATTGAGGGCAA
>JAHEMV010000102.1 GCA_024643455.1 Cytophagales bacterium | reverse complement strand
GATTTGTGGTGGACAGACGCATAGTCTGGTTAGGAATGGGATAGTCGATTTGTTGCCTGAGCAGATTACCATGGTTCATGGTCCGGGATGTCCTGTCTGTGTAACATCAATAGCATTAATTGATAAAGCAATTCAGATTGCCAAAACTCAAGATTCAGTTTTATGTTCTTTTGGTGATATGTTGCGGGTGCCGGGAAGTCATGAAAGCCTGTTAAAAGCGAAAGCAGAAGGAGCCGACATAAGAATAGTTTATTCTCCATTGGATGCCGTACAGATTGCCATTAAGGAAAAGGCGAAAAATGTGGTTTTTTTCGCAGTTGGATTTGAGACCACCGCACCCGCAAATGCGCTTTCTGTATTACAGGCTAAGAAGTTGGGATTAAAAAATTATTTTTTACTTAGCTCTCATGTACTGGTGCCTCCAGCGATGCAATCGTTGCTGCAAGATAAAGAAACACAAATTGATGGTTTTTTGGCAGCGGGTCATGTATGTACCGTGATGGGGACTTCCCCTTATTTACCAATTGTTGAAAAATATAGAATTCCTATTGTAGTCACAGGATTTGAGCCAATAGATCTTTTGAGGGGATTATTATGCTGCATCAGACAGCTTGAAAATGAAGAAGCAACGCTTAATAATCAATATGCTAGGGTAGTGAAGACCAATGGAAATGAACATGCAAAAAAAATTATTGATCAGGTTTTTAAAGTTACTGATCGAGAATGGAGGGGCATTGGCGTTTTACCTATGAGTGGTTTGAGTTTAAACAATGATTTTAAAACGTTTGATGCTGAATTTAAATTTGATATACGAATCAATGCACAGGAATTGGAAAATAAGTGCATAGCTGGGAAAATTTTAAAAGGCCTTATAAAACCAATAGAATGCCCACAGTTTGGGACGATCTGCAGCCCTGAAAATCCGTTAGGAGCTCCAATGGTTTCATCAGAAGGAGCTTGTGCAGCGTATTATAATTATGTCGGATCCTAAGAAATTATAGAATGGAAATTAATGGAGTTGAGTATACTTGTCCTATGCCTGAAGTTGATTTTGATACGATTACATTGGGTCATGGAAGCGGTGGGCTTCTGACCAATAAATTACTGGAGCAAACCATTTTCAGATTGTTTTCCAATGAACACATTGATCAGCAACATGACGGGGCAGTGTTTTCATTTCATGGAAAAATGGCTTTTTCTACAGATAGTTTTGTGGTTTCGCCTATCTTTTTCCCTGGAGGAAATATCGGTGACCTTGCCATGAATGGCACAATGAATGATTTGGCTATGTGCGGCGCAATTCCAAAATATGTTTCTCTAGGATTGATCATCGAAGAAGGATTGAAAGTTGAATCATTATGGAAATTACTTGAATCCATCAAACGTATTTCAAATTTATATGGTGTGCAGGTAGTAACCGGGGATACCAAAGTAGTGGAGCGAGGCAAAGGAGATAAAATATTTATTAATACTTCTGGGATCGGTGAAGTAAAATCGAAAGCGCGAATCGGAATAAACAATATTAAACCAGGCGATCATATTTTGCTCAGTGGCAATATTGCCACGCACGGTATGGCGATCATGTCCGTACGCGAAGGATTAGAATTTGAAACCAGTTTACAAAGTGACACACAGTATGTTGGTGAAGTATCGGCAATGTTGATTGATGAATTTGGTGATCGTATTCGGTTTTTACGAGACCCTACCCGTGGAGGCCTGGCAACAACACTCAATGAAGTTGCCTCCAAACTGGAACGATCTGTTGAGTTGGATGAAGCCCTGATTCCGGTTCTTCCTCAATCCGCCAGTGCGTGTGAACTTTTAGGACTCGACCCGGTTTATGTTGCCAATGAAGGAATTTTTATAGTTGTTGTCGATCCAGAAATATCATTGGAAGCCATTAAATTGATGCAGCAGTATTCGATCAGCAAGCAGGCTGCTTACATCGGTAAAATCACAACCAATTATCCCAAAAAAGTAATTATGAATTCGCGAATTGGAGGGAGAAGAGTGTTATCCATGCTTATAGGTGAGCAACTTCCAAGGATTTGTTAATTGATCAATTTCTGGAATTTTTTGAGTTTTCGTTTTTTGCTGCAATTCAAACATAAATCCATTTAAGGAATAGGGGATTATTATTTTCTTATTTTATCTTTGCCGATTCATTTTTATTCAGATAAAACTTGAGAAAAATTAATCCAAAGGTTTTTGGGGCCTTCGTCATAATGCTGCTTTTAGCCAATAATAATTCCTTTTGTCAGGATAAAAAGGATATTGAACATCAGCTCTGGGTTATGGCTAATTTAAACTGGAAGTTAAATGCGAAGTGGACGTATAATCAAGACTTTTCTTATCAACACCTTTATGAAGAGCCCACAATTACCAGGTTTTTAACCAGATCACAATTCAATCGACAATTAACTCCTGCATTTAGCCTACATGGTGGTATGTTTTTCTTTTATAACCTAAAAGAAGAAGACGATAATTCCATTGAATTAAGACCCTGGGTAGGAGCAAAGTTGCGGTGGCCAAGTTTTTGGCGACTTGATTTTGAACACTATGTACGATTTGAACAACGATTTGAACATACCAACGGTATTGATGACTGGGAAAATGGATTCAGAATCCGGTATAAAATAGGTACAAACATTCCAATAAATCATCCTTCAGTAACCGATAAAACTATATATGGCGTCGTCGCTTATGAGTTTTTTGGAATCCCATTTAACCAGGAAGTCCGTTTTACCGCTGAAGCAACCCATCGTTTTGATCTTGGAATAGGGTACCGCCCGAATGTAAAAAATAGATATGAAGCAGTAGCAGTTGCTTTTGATTCTCCTGATGATATTACCGGTAAATATACTGTTGCTAATTTTGCTCTTTTCTTAAAATATAAACGGTATTTCAACTGGAAATAGTCAGCAGATCAGCTTCAAAGCCTTCGGTAAAATTTTTATATTCAGTGAATTAATTTCTCCAATCACTTCACCATCGACTTGCAGGGTTTCAAATTCCTGCAATTCAATGGTCGCATTTTTACAGGATATTATCCGAACCAGATCATTTCTAGGTTGAAGATTTTTTTTAAAAATACTCAAAAAAGAGCGCAGCAAAGTGACGAATTTCACTTGTTTCAGGAGGCAGATTTCAAAAACTCCGTCGGAGAGTTTTCCTACAGGATTGATCACTGCTCCAGTACCATACATGGTAGCATTGGCGATTACAATCATATAGGCACGCCCCTTGTATTTTTTATGATCGGCAGTGAGGTGATAATATATCCTCTTTTTCTGTTTTAATTCTTTGAAAAATAAGCGGGCATAACCAAAATAACCCCGGATCTTTTCAGCCTCAAATCGTTTTACAATTTTCGCATTAAGCCCAATGTCGCTTAGATGCAGTGAATAATGATCTTCGTTTAATTGTAATAAGTCGATTTCTTTTATATGTTCTCTTTTTATAATATTCCAGCATTCAATGAAACGTTCCGATGGATTTAAACTCAATTTGATGTCTGAAATTTTTGGGATATTGAGTTCCTTTGACATGCCATTAGCCGACCCAAAAGGCATCAGTCCAATTTTTATATCAGTGTTTTTTGTGATTCTGGCGACAAGATGTAAAGTGCCATCCCCTCCAACAGCAACAATGACATTTGGCTTGGTTTTGAAAATGACTTTACTAAGTTCCGCTTCATCGTCTTCGCCCGTGGTCCTAAATACATCGCATTCCGTACCTTTTTGTATCACTTCCTCTTCAACAAAACGAAAAATGGAAGATTTGTCATTTCCTCCGGAAATTGGATTAATCACAAATAAATACCTGGATGAAGGCATGGAAATAATACGCTAACTTAATTTAATTATACGAAAAGTTATTTATAATGAGATTTTGAAAGCCAGATTTATGCAGAACTTTCTAAAAATAAATAGATACTATTTTTTGAGCGATTACCTATGCAAATTTTAAATGTCCGTTTTTCAAAACCATTTTTTGTAATAAAACAAAAAAAAAGGCGTAAAAAGCGCATCTAACCAGTTAAAAGTTAAGCTTTTACAGCGTTTCTGAAAAGGGTGTTTTCACAAGATATTTTGTACTTATATAATTCTTTAACTTCTGAATCGGCTAATTGACAGCATTATATTTTTAAATGTTTACTTTCATTGAAACATTAAAGATTCATTTGAAGGGTTCAAAAAAAACAATCCAAATGTGTGAAAAATTCTGTATCTTGCAAGTCCTTTCTGATTTATGGTTTTATAGCCATGCTATTTTGCGATTTACTCATTAGGGATTTTCAGTATTATCCACTTAACATAATTTATGGCCAGGTCAAAAGAAACATTCAGTAAAAAGGAAATAGAGAAAAAGAAAGTTCAGAAAAGAAAAGAAAAAGCACAACGCAGGGAAGAGCGTAAAGCAAGTGAAGGCCGATCTTTCGAAGATATGATTGCCTATACGGATGAAGAGGGAAATATTATCTCAACTCCACCAGATCCTTCAAAAAGAAAAACGGTGAAGAAGGAAGATATGGTGATCGGAGCCCGAAACAGTGGGGGAGAGGAAGAAGAGGTTGATACGGTAAGAAATGGTAAGGTCACCTTCTTTAATACTAGCAAAGGCTATGGCTTTATTCGAGACTTAAAAACCAATGAGAGTATTTTTGTGCATAGTAATGGACTGATGAGTTCTATAATGGAAAATGATAAAGTATCCTTTGAAACTGAACGAGGTCCAAGAGGACTGAACGCCATAAAAGTTACATTGATCGACTAATATTTTCCAAAGATCTGGTCGATTCCACTTAATTATAGTCTTTCTTATTTTTGACTTCAATAGTTATTCTTGAGATGGTTGTCGCTCGGCAATTTTTTTAATATGTGGTTTTTGGCCTTTAGATTAAGTTCATTTCCCAGTACACTCTAAGATGCGCATAAGTAAATTTACAATTGCAAATAGTTGCTTCTTGTAGAAATAAATTTGGCTTGTAGTCGATTTGACTAGATGGCAAGTGAGTTTAACTCCACAATTCTAGGAAAATATGTTAACCAACAAATTTGATGCAGAAATTTAGTCCATTGATGATGCTAAATAATTGATATTTAATTTGATTTTGGTTATTTATTTTTGTAATTTGACATAGTGTAATTATTACACTTTTTTATTTTTCCGAACAACAAATTTTGAGCGTTAGAAAAATGGCTCATTTAATTTATCAAATCTTTTTGAATTAGAATTAGACCTGAAGATAGTTGAGTTATGGCTTAAGCCGTAACTAATTTTTTAGTTTTATGTTTACCTAAATCAATCAATTATGAGAAATTCTACGTTGAGTAAAGGAGGCTTATTATCCCTACTACTCTTTGGCTTGGTATTTAGCCTGGCCTATGCACAAGAGGCGACCATCACCGGTAAAGTGACGTCTCTAGAAGAAGGTCCTCTTCCTGGTGTTAACATTATTTTACAAGGCACAGGACAAGGAACTGTTAGTGATATATCAGGTGACTACAGTATTGTAGTACCCGGACCAGACGCAATTCTGGTATTCTCATCAATCGGTTATTCTACTGAGGCTGTAACAGTAGGGAATAAATCAGTGATTGACGTTCTACTTAAAACTGATGTTACTTCCTTGTCTGAAATTGTTGTAGTAGGATATGGCACACAAAAACGTGCTGAAGTGACAGGTGCTATTGCCTCAATTGGAGCCGAAGCAATCACTGAAGTACCAATTACATCAGCTGAACAGGCGCTGCAAGGTCGCGCACCTGGTGTTACCGTCATCAGTAATGGTGTACCTGGTTCTTCACCAATAATACGGATTAGAGGTCTTGGGACAGTTAATGACAACAGGCCACTTATTGTAGTTGATGGAATTGTTGGAGCAAGACTGGAGGATTTAAATCCAAATGATATTGAATCTTTTGAAGTATTAAAGGATGCATCTACTACTGCAATTTATGGAGCTCTCGGTGCAAATGGCGTAGTACTGGTTACGACAAAAAAAGGGACAAAAGGAGGTATAAAGGTTACTGTAGATGCCTGGGCAGGCGTACAGTCTCAAAATAAACGTTATGATGTTTTAAATACAGATCAATATGTTCAATATGCTACTGAAATAGGGAACCTTCAGAATCCAGTTGCTATACCTCTAAGGATCACGGATCCACAATATGCGTCTTATCTTCAAAATGATACCAATTGGCAGGATGCAATGTTTCAGGATGGAATGATGCAGAACTACAACCTGGGTGTTTCGGGAGGTACTGATAACAGCAATTATATGCTTTCCGCAGGATATATGGATCAAGAAGGTATTATCACAAATACCGGATTCACCAGGTTCAATCTACGGGCTAATAGTGATTTTACCGTTGGTAAATTTAAAATAGGTGAGACATTAACCACTTCTTTTAATAATCAGAAACCATATCAGGACGCTGGTGGAAGATCGCAAATTGAGCATGCGATAAAAATGGCGCCTTACTTACCAGTTTACAATCCTAATAATTTAGGCGGATTTCAAGGACCACTTTCAACCTTAGATAATCAGGATGCTGAAAACCCGATACGAGCATTGGAATTAACAGATAGACACAACACAAGCGAAACCATACTGGGTACCATCTATGCACAATATGAGATTGTTAAGGGATTGAAAATAAAGTCACAGCTGGGTATGCAATATTCAAATTGGCAGCAAAATCAATTTATACCAATGTTTGATGATGCCCAAAATGATGGCGGCGGTCAGCACTTTAGTAAAAAAGCCCAGATCATGAAAAACACTGGAAGAGAAGCTAATCTTATCTGGACTAATAGTCTGAATTATGCAAGAACTTTTGCTGAACGACACAACCTTGAGGTGTTGGTGGTAGCTGAAACGCAAAGCGCAGATGTTACTCAGGTAAATGCATCAAGTAATAATGCAATTACGGATCAAATTCAACAATTGAGCTTATTTGAAGCAAGCCTTAGCTCATCGTTATATGAGTATAGCCGGCAGGGATATTTGGCAAGGTTGAATTACAATTTTGATGGAAAATATATTTTTGCAGCATCAATCAGACGCGATGCGTCCTCAAGATTTGGAGAGAATAATCGATGGGGGAATTTTCCATCACTTGCTGCAGGATGGAGAATAAGCGAAGAGTCATTTATGAGTGGAACTACGTTTATCAGTAACTTGAAGTTAAGGGGTAGCTGGGGTATTGTTGGTAATGATAAAATCGGTGATTATGCCTATAGTGCCACGCTTACCAACAATTATAACTACTCATTGGGTACCGGTGAAGTACTTGCAATTGGTACTACTGCCGCAGGGCCTGCTAGTCCTGACTTGAAGTGGGAAGAAACTACGATGATAAACATTGGTCTAGACCTTGGCATACTAAATGATCAGCTCACTTTATCTATGGAGTACTACGATAATCAAAGTGATGATTTATTGATGTATCTGCCATTGGCACCATCATTAGGATTCCATAGCCCAAGTTTACCTGCAAACGTTGGTTCGGTTTCGACCAAAGGATTCGAAATGGCCTTGGGTTATAATGATCATGAAGGTGAATTTAAATGGTCTGCCAGCCTCAATTTAGGGACATCTCATAATGAAGTGTTAAGTTTGGGTGGAGTTGAATCAATAGCAGGCGGTGGTTTTGAAAACCAAAATATTTCACGATCAGTGGTTGGTGAATCTCTGTTCCATTTTTATGGTTATGAAATGGAAGGTATATTCCAGACAGATGAGGAGATAGCAAATCATGCCACACAAAGTAACGCTCAGCCTGGAGACGTAATGTTCAGAGATATCGCTGGTGCTCCGGATGAAAATGGAAATCCTACAGGACCCGATGGAGTTATTGATGGAAATGACCGAACAATTATCGGAAATCCATATCCTGATTTAACGTATGGTGTTTCAGCAAATTTCGATTTCAAAGGTTTCGATTTAAATCTATTCTTAGTTGGAGTAGCTGGAAATGATGTGTACAACACCAACATTTATGATTTACAGGGGATGACCAGGTTATTCAACTCTGGTGTTGAAGTAATGGATCGTTGGACAGGGCCAAATACGTCAAATACAATTCCAAGAGCGCTAGGCGCTGGAGAAAATGTGCAGGTATCTACGCGATTTGTAGAGGATGGCTCATATGCACGATTGAGAAATATATCGTTGGGATATACTATTCCTGCAAGTGTGTTCAATAATAAAATATCAAAATTCAGAATTTATATTAGCGGACAGAACGTATTTACAATTACGAACTATTCTGGTTTAGATCCAGAGATTGGTACACATACCAGTACTGCTAGTGCTACTGACAGAAATTACGAATTGGGAATCGATAGAGGGAATTTCCCATTACCGAAATCATTTGTAGGTGGGGTTCAAATAACGTTTTAATTAAATAAAAAATCTCATGAAAGTTTTAAAATACATACTTACACTTGGAATAAGTGTACTTTATATAAGTTCTTGCAAGGATTTGGATTTAACCAATCCAAATCAATTGTCACCTGACACATTTTTCAAAAATGAAATTCAGTTGCAATCTGCAGTGAATGCTGCATATGCCAACCTTCAAACACAAGGGCTCTATTCACGTCATATGTTTTTTATGATGGACAATATGGCGCATGAAAATGCAGGTAATCCACAATTAGAGGCTGATAAAGTTCAATATCTGAACTATTCCTGGCCAGTAAATCATGGAGCGATATTCTTGTATTGGGATGCTTGTTACAGAGGGATTAATAAAGCTAATTTTGCCATTGATAATGCTGAAGCAATGGAACCTGGCCTGGTATCAGATGCTACTAAAATGAAATATATTGGAGAAGCAAAATTTATGAGAGCACTCTACTATTACTTTTTAGTTACGCGGTTTGGCGATGTACCTTTGTATAATTCAGTAACTGATGAAAGTGCGGTTAAATCACCTAAAGCTGCAGTTTATGCGCAAATTATCAGTGACTTAACAGATGCATCTACAAGTTTATTGGAAAAAGATGCCGAAGAATTTGGAAGAGCGACTAAAGGTGCTGCCTTTGCTTTACTCGGTAGAGTGCATTTGACCTTGAAGGATTATAATGCTGCTAAAACTGCATTGCTAAATGTTTATGGTAAATATTCACTGAATGAGAATTACTATGATAATTTCATGGACGAAACAGAAGGCAATGATGAATCAATTTTTGATATTATGTTTTCTAGTAAATACGGTGGAGCTGATGCATGGGGTAGTAACGGATCAGGTATTGCTGAAGTAACTTTCCGAGATCAGGAGTATGGTATGACCTGGTTTAATGTGTATCCATCTGATATGCTTTTAGACGAATTTGAAGCTGGTGACCCAAGATATGCAGATAGTTTTTACTCAAATGGTGATATTATTGATCCAAATGGAGCTGCAGTTGCAGCTGCTGTTCCATTGGGAAGAAGAGCTGCATGGAAAAAGTATCAGCAATACTATAAGCAGAAAGATTCCAATACGAATTCTGGTATAAATTTTAAGTATTTGAGATACGCCGATGTTTTGTTAATGTTGGCCGAGTGTGAAAATGAAGTTGGAACTGCAGCTTCTGCAATAGGATATTTAAATGAAGTTCGCAACAGGCCTTCCACAAGTATGCCAAACTATGGTACACCTGCGATGAATGGTATCTATCCTGTGACTTCAAAAGCAGAAATACTGAATGCAATAATCCATGAAAGAGCTGTAGAACTTGCAGGAGAGCAAGTGAGATACAATGATTTAATCCGATGGGATTTAGCCGGTACTTTATTAACGCAATTTGGTTTTGTGAAAGGGAAACATGAACTATTTCCGATTCCACAAAATGAGATTGATGCCAACGAAGCACTTACAAACGCAGACCAAAATCCTGGATATTAGTTTTAAATAGATAGAAAATATAAAAAAAAGGCTCCAATTGGAGCCTTTTTTTTGACCAGATATTACAGAGTCTTTTTTGACCATCATAGGTGGATATTCAATTAAAGTAGATGGAACATCTATTTTTCCTTATTCTGCGGTAATCATTTTTGTATCACCATTATAACTTGAGATTTCTACCATTTTTATGCCCGAAGGTATGCATACAGTTCTTGAAGAGGACGACAGGAATCCTGATCCATAATACAATTCTATTTTCCTTTTTAAACCTTTATAATCGAGTTGGAAATACCAATCCATCTGTTGTAGCTTTAATAAATTTGGTTTATGGGTTGAAGTTGAAAATGCCTGAAGATAATTATCATTTTCTGATATCAGATAAACCGGTTTATTATCTACAATAAGGCTTGTTAAAGCTTTTTTATCGCCATCAGCAATAAAATTTGTTTTGGAAGGGTTAAGAATTTCCCAATTAAAATTTCCTCTATTGATTAATATATTTCCATAGGATGCGTCATAGTATCCGGCAAATGTTTCATCAGCCATACTATTTCCAACTAGCATGATATCCAATCTGTTGTCATTGTTAAAATCTTCCATTAAACTTCCGAAAACTGGAGAGAACTGAACTTCCATTGGTAAATCATGGATCTTAAATTGTTTTCCGTCTATATTTTCTAAAATGACAGATTGCATCATTTTGCTGTCCAGATGGATAGCTCCTTCAAGCTCTTGTTTGGTAAATGCTTGTTGAAATGGTGTATTTCCATATGATTCATAGGTCATAAACCGATTTGCGATACTTGGGATTAAATCAACAAGTACGTTTCTGGTATGCACAATATATGATTCGTCCAAGACATAGTTTGTCATCACTGGATCAAATGTTCCGTTGTGATCAAAATCTTTCCCCCATATTTCTAATGGTTGATCAATAGAAGCTTTGTAAAATGAATTGAGGCCATAATTGCCAACCATGTAATCAATATCGCCATCATTATCAAAGTCGCCTCCATTTATACTATTCCACCACCCACTTGAATTGGACAGATTATAATCATCCGTATGATCTTCGAAGGAACCATCATGATTAATTAATACGGTAATTTGCATCCATTCCCCAACTGCAATCAAATCAGGTGATTGATCATTGTTGATATCTGTCCAAAGTGCTGAAGTTACCATGCCAAGCAACCCATGTTTGTCTCCCAGTTTTACTGATCTATCTATAAATTTTCCCCCTATATTTTCTAATAAATAGCTTTGTGGGGCAGTTGGATACTTATTAGGAACCAACCTTCCTCCAACGAAAAGATCCAGATCGCCATCTTTGTCATAATCGCTTGCAGTAACACAAGATCCGGATGATAAAATAACTGGCAAAGCATCTATTCCCAATTCAAAATTCCCCAATCCATTATTGTAATACAATCTATCCTGATATACAGCATGATTTTCTTTCCAGGCACTTCCACCGCTAACCATATACAAATCAAGATCTCCATCTTTATCCGCATCAAAAAGTAAAGCACCGACATCTTCAGGCAGGCTATCCAAAGTAACGTCAGATTTTAAAAACACATGGTCAACCGTTTGTTTTAATACAACTGGTTTTTTACCCTTATCACTCCCTAAAACCACATCGTCCAACCCGTCTTGATCAATATCACCTATACTAATTGAAGGTCCGTTTTTAGACTGTTTTCTCAGTAGTGATGGGTTTCGTCTAATATCATTAAAATCTGCTTCATCATGTTTTATTTTTAATCCTAGCGAATCGGTAATATCGTTGAAAACCAATCCATCTTGTTTTTTTTCAAATTGACTTATATAGCTAGTATTATAGAATTCATCTGAAACTGATTTTATGATCAAAACAGTTGAATTATATTTTATATTATCCATTTTTTGAACCATACCATCTGGCCATTGAACTATTAAGGAGTCAACTTGAGATTCTGACCCGATTCCGACATGTATATCCCGGTCAATAGTAGATTTATATCCACGATATGGCGAGTACTCGAAATACTGATTATTTCCATTTTGAAATACCCAGATTTTAGCCCCTATTTTATCGCTTTCGGTGATCTTTGGATCAAGCCGAATTGTCAGAAAATGATTTTGATTTTCTTTATTTTGGCGTTGTTCTAAAAGGTTTTCATATAAAAATACTTCCTGGTCCATATTGTTCAGTACAATATCCATATCGCCATCATTATCTAAATCCGCTATGATCGTACCATTCGTAAATGTCGGTTCAGTCAGTCCCCAGTCAATGGATTTGTCATCAAAAGTCAGATCACCATTATTCCTGAAAATGTAGTTGGGAAGTTTGACATCGTCCAAATCATTCAAAGCGTCTATCAGGAATCGTTCATTTGATTTATCATCACCAAACCTGGTTTTTCTTATGATTTCACTGATATGATCCAGATTAGTAACATCTTTTCTGTACCCATTGGTTATCAGCAGATCTTTCCAGCCATCATTATCAAAATCAATCATCAATGGTGCCCAGCTCCAATCGGTAT
>JAHEMV010000572.1 GCA_024643455.1 Cytophagales bacterium | reverse complement strand
TCCTGCCGAAATACACATGATTGTGGGAAGAAAAAACATTTAAATCGCTGCCATCAGCATAATCACGATAATATCGTACGCACCGGTAACATTGAATGCATCGATTCATTTCATGATTGATGAATGGGCCCAGGTATTGATTGCGATGAGTACGCTTTTTAAATTCGAACCGTCGGGTATGATGTCCGGACATTACTGTCATATCCTGAAGATGGCATTCTCCACCTTCATCACACACCGGACAGTCATGGGGGTGGTTGGTCATCAAAGCTTCGATGATGTTTTTTCTGAATTGATGAGCTTCCGGATCGTCAATAGAAATTCGTGCACCATCCGTGGCAGGCTCCATGCATGCCATGACGATACGTCCTTTCGTGTCATTTTCGTCTTTATACTTTTTTACAGCACATTGTCTGCAAGCTCCAACTGATCCAAGTTTTGGATGCCAACAGAAATAAGGAAGGTCAAAACCCTGAGAAATACTGACATCCAGCAGATTTTTATCTGGTTTGGCTTCAAACTCTTGTCCGTTTATATATATTTTACCCATCTCAAGATATTTTCCAGGGACACTTTTGATCGTTAATATGATTAATAAAATCTTCTCTGAAGTATTTTAAAGCACTTTGAAGCGGTTCCATGGCACCAGGAGCCAACGCACAGAAAGTATTGCCAGGAGCCATAAACCGGGTCTGGAATTCCAGTAATTCAAGGTCCTTCATTTCACCTTTTCCTTCTTCGATCTTTCGAAGAATTTTCTCAGTCCAGGGCAATCCTTCCCTGCAAGGTGTACACCATCCACAAGATTCCTGAGCAAAGAAGTGAATCAGATTAAGTACCATACCCACAGGACAAGTTTTATCATCCATCACGATGACTGTCCCGGTGCCTAGCCTGCTGCCCGCTGCAGCAACAGAAGCATAATCCATTTTGATATCCAAATGCTGCTCGACGAGAAAATCAGTAGATGCTCCTCCGGGAAGACAACCCCTAAATGTTAGCCCTTCTCTCATACCGCCTGCATGATCTTCCAAGATTTCCCTCAGTGTAACGCCCAAGGGTAATTCCCAAAGCCCTGGATTTTTCACTTTACCACTGGCTCCGTAAATTTTAGTGCCTCCATCTCCGGGTGTTAGACTAAGTTTCTGATACCATTCCGGGCCATATTCGAGAATATGAGGGATATTACAAAATGTTTCAATATTGTTTACTATGGTCGGTTGACCAAATAATCCGCTAACCTGTGGGAATGGTGGCTTTGCTCTTGGATTGGCTCTTTTCCCCTCAAGAGAATTTAAAAGGGCTGTTTCTTCACCGCATATATATCGGCCCACACTTGTATGGAGATGCAGATCAAAGTTGAAGTCAGATTTAAGAATTTTATTTCCAATATATCCTGCTTCTAAAGCTTCATGAAGCGCCTTTTCCATAATCTCTGCAGCATAGGTATATTCACCACGAATGAAAACATAACCGATATCGGCTTGGATCGCGAAAGCAGAAATGATCATTCCCTCGATCAGCTGATGAGGATCTCCTTCAAGCAACAAACGGTCTTTAAAGGTTCCGGGCTCCATTTCATCACCGTTGGCAACAATATATTTATGCTTGAAATCACCTTCCATTGGGACAAAACTCCATTTGAGTCCCGTTGAGAAACCAGCGCCTCCTCGACCTTTAAGGGTTGACTGTTTCACAACTTCAGTCACCTCCTTCGGAGTCATTTTAAGAACCTTTTTTAATGCCTGATACCCACCTTTCTCCTCATATTCCTTCAGGTATACAGGCTGTCCGTCCTTGCGTATATTCTTGGTAAGCGGTCGATCCATTTAAAATCCGTTCAATGCTTTAGGCTTCATTTTTGTTTAATTTGAGGATTTTCCTCAAACCCTGTTTTTATTCATATTTAGTTAAAATCTCATCAATCTTTTGTGGTGTCAGGTCACGGTGCAAATCTCTGCCTATCATCATAGACGGGGCATGATCACAAGTACCAAGGCAAGGGACTGGAAGCAAAGTGAATTTGTCATCAGGAGTGGTCTCTCCATATTTTATTCCCAGTTTCGAAATCAAATATTCCAATACTGATTCATAACCCATAATAAAACAACTTACACTATCGCATAACAAAATCACGTGCCTTCCTACTGGTTTTCTATAAATGAGATTATAAAAGGTCGCTACGCCATCAATCTCTTCTACTGACATTTCCAATAGTACGGATAGGTCAAGGAGACTTTCATCCGATACCCATCTGCGGTGTTTTTGAATGATCTTAAGGGCTTCGATACAAGCAGCTTGCTTGTATGGATAAAGCTTAAATTCATGTTCGATCTCCTGTCTTTCAAGTGCAGTAAGCATCCTCTTGATCTGTTTTATTTTTTAGTTTTTATAAATCTTTTCACCTTCCTGAAATATCATCTATCTATATCTGCTAAAACAAAATCCATAGCGCCTAGAATAGCCAATAAATCAGCAACAGTATAACCCTGGCTGATATATGGCAACATTTGCATATGAGCAAACGATGGAGTTCGGATGGCATTTCTATAAATCGATGTATTTCCATCACTCACCAGGTAATACCCATTATTTCCTTTTGGCGCTTCAACAGGTACCATTGCTTCGCCATGTGGCATAACTGGCCCCCACGATACACCCAAAAAGTGCGGAATAAGGGTTTCAATGTCATGCATTGTATGTTGTTTTACTGGTGGTGTCGTTAAGGGATGATCAGCTTTGTAGGGACCTTCTGGCATATTAGCCAGACATTGCTCAATGATGCGGACGCTTTGCCTCATTTCTTCAATTCTAACTATGCCCCGATCGTAACAGTCTCCATTATATGCTATCGGTACTTCAAATTCAAACTGATCATATCCGCCGTAAGGGGTGATTTTTCTAAAATCATGTGGTAAGCCGGTAGCCCTCAGGTTTGAACCCGTAATTCCCCACTCAATGGCTTCTTCGGAAGTGAAAATTCCAATACCTTTTGTACGACTTTTAATTATCGCATTTCGCATTACCAGCTTATCATATTCGTGAAGCCGCTTTGGAAAATAGTTTACAAATTGACGAATTAGTTTGTCCCAACCTTTAGGAAGATCCATTGCTGTCCCTCCAATTCGGAACCAACTCGGATGCATACGTCCTCCTGTGATCGATTCGATGATCTCGAGAATGCGTTCCCTGTCCGAAAACATATAAAAAACCGGTGATAATTGACCCAAATCCTGAGCAAAAGTGCCATACCAAACCAAGTGGCTGGATATCCTGAATAGTTCATCCAACATAATTCGAATAACCTTTGCCTTATCC
>JAHEMV010000571.1 GCA_024643455.1 Cytophagales bacterium | reverse complement strand
TTGCCCAGTAGCCATGATAGCCATACGTGCTACCACTGCCTTCATCTACAATACCATGGATTTGTTCAACCACCGGAGTGAACCAAATGGCTGTAATTCCAAGATCAGTAAAATATCCTTCTTCTATTTTCTTCGTTATTCCCTGGATATCCCCTCCTTCAAAACCCCTTAAAACGGCGGTTGTTTTTGTTCGGTCAAAATTGACATCATTGTCCGGATTTCCATTGTAGAATCGGTCGGTGAGGAGGAAGTAAATATTGGCATTTCCCCATAAAAAAGGAACGGAATTCTTTTGTGTGATAACTTCTTCTTTAACCTTAGGATTACAATGAGAAAATATAAAAATCAGACCGAGGAGCAATAGTATCTTTTTCATATTTCAGTTTTTTTTAAATCAAAAGAAATTCATATTCATATAAAATAAGGCATTCATTTCTAAGGAAGTGTACATATTTTCACGATTTTACACCGAGCAAATATTGAGCAAAATACATTCCTCATTACCAGTACCATGTTCTTATCTAAGCTATTAAACTATTCACAATCAATGAATAGAAATTAATCTCACAGTTTAGCAAAACATCATTTAAACGTAATTTTCAAAACATGGGCATAATCCGATGGCTTTTCTGCAGGGAACGTAACTTTTAATCCATCATCTGTTTGTTCCCAAGAAAGTTGTTCATTGGAACCAACCATCATGACTTGATCAACTTTTTGATCTGTTCCTATTGAGTTTATCATCACTCCTGCATCACTCCATTCCAATGAGGTTGCATATAACACCTCTCCTTTTGTTGTAAAACGAATATCCTGGGCAGTATAGGCTGATTCTTCATTATCAGTGAATGCACCAGCCGTGCCTTTTACCTGACCTTCAGAAGCTATACTCCATGGACGGGTTCCATAGATTGCCTCTCCGTTTATTTTTAACCAACCCCCTATTTTTCGTAGCACATCTTGCTGTCCTTCCGTGATGGTTCCATCTGGTTTTGGCCCAATATTCAATAGGAGATTGCCATTTTTACTTACTATATCCACTAAATCGTCAATGATTTGATTCGGCGTTTTATTCTCTTCACCATCAATATATCCCCATGATTTTTTACCGATGGAAGTATCCGTTTGCCATGGATACTTCCTTATTTCTTCAGATTTCCCCCGCTCGATATCAAAGACCTGTATGTTATTTCCATATCCGAATTTTGTGTTGACTACAACTCCTTTGTTCCAATCGAGAGCATTGTTATAATAATAAGCCATGAATTTATAGAAGGTTGGCCTAAAAGGATACTTTCCGACTGTCCAGTCAAACCACAATAATTCTGGCTGATATAAATCGACCAGCTCATAAATATGCTCTTCCCAACTTTGGATGGAATGTTCATTAAAACCTGCGCCTTCAGGACAATCCGGGGTTTGCCCGCCCGGCTCCTTTAGAAGTTCACCGTAGAGTGAGCTATACTCAGGATTCTGAACATCGGAAGGAATATTTTTCCCGTTGTTGTAAAACCATGCATTCTCAGCCCTGTGCATCGACATTCCAAATTTTAAACCCTGCTTTAATGTCGCATCCTTAAGCTCACCAACTATATCCCGGTGCGGTCCCATGTCAGCAGCATTCCATTTATTTAAGACACTTTTATACATTGAAAAACCATCATGATGCTCGGCTACCGGAACAATATATTTTGCCCCGGATTCTTTGAATAGCTCCACCCACTCATCGGCGTTAAATTTTTCGGCCTTAAACATCGGAATGAAATCTTTATACCCAAATTCAGTTAGAGCACCGTATGTTTCGACATGATGTTTATTCGCTTTGCTCCCTTCTGCGTACATGTTGCGAGGATACCATTCATTTTCGAATGCTGGAACTGAATATACACCCCAGTGAATAAAAATGCCCAATTTCGCATCCCTGAACCATTCAGGAATTTGATAATGCTGAGCAATAGAAGCAGAATCAGGTTGGAAAATTTCAGTACCTTTGGGAGACTTAAATGTTGAGATATCTGGTTTGTATGAAGTCTCTTGAGGAGTGCAATTGCTGATTGTGATGAGTACAAAAGCTGCTAAAAGTTTTGGGATGTATTTCATGTTTTTTGATTTTAATAAGTTCGCGTTACAATAAAAAATGTCGTATCTAATCACCAGCTAAAGTTAAAAATAAATCATCTTTTGCCCATGTTCAGGATTTGGCTATTAATCGATTGCTAATCTAAGCGTTTTTTAATCGATAGAAAAATGATCATTAACTCATAGTAGTGAAATAATATTAGTCATATTTATTTCACAATTCCATCAAAAGTTCTCACCAGTTTCGATCAATTAAAAGTAATTTATTAATGCCCCTTTTTTTTAATGTCAAAGTTTTAGAAGAAATTACGAAGAAAGAAGCATGTTGCGATATGGATTGGTTAACCGCAAAAAACTTATTCGAATTTGGAGGACTTTCCCTATTACTGCTCATTTTGTTTGCTGAATCTGGTTTACTTTTCGGATTATTTCTTCCCGGAGAAACGCTGCTTGTAGCTATAGGAATGCTCTGCAGCTCCAAATATCTTGACATTGATATAGTACCTCTTTTATGCCTGATCAATGTTGCTACCATTTCAGGTTATATGGCCAGTTATTATATTGGCACTGTTTATGGCATTAAATTACATGACCACCCCAGGTTTAAATTCATCAAAAGATACCTTCCTCGGGCTATTGCTATTTATAATAAAAATGAGGTCAGTGCGATGATCTGGTGGCGATTTATCCCCTTTATCAGGACCTTCATACCGATTGCTGCAGGCATCTCTCGAATGAAATTAGGAAGATTTATCACTTTAAATATTATGGGGAGTATATTGTGGACAATCGTATTCGTTTTGCCAGGGTACTTTTTTGGGCATCATTATACTACAGTAGTGAATTCATTGGCAGTAATGATAGGGATATTGACATTGATTTTATTATTGCCTTTTCTGAAGGTGTATATTCACAATAAGATCAAGCCCATGTTGATTCGGGATTATGAAAAGTTTAATAGGTGGATCAGAATAAAATTCAGAGAAAACTTCCTCAAGTAATATTCGAAATAGGCAAATGAAAAACTATTCCCAATGCATACTATTGCTTAATACCAAATTGCTTTTTGATTTGAAATCTCAGAACTTCAATTTTATTCTTGCTCAGAAAGTACTAATTCCCCCGCATCTGGCAAAACAGTATAAATCACATAAGACCCAAGCTCATCTTGCTGAACATTGATATTGAGCTCGTCTTCTTGCCTGTTTTTATTAATAAGCGCAGTGGTTTTCCAGGTGGAAGGCAC
>JAHEMV010000570.1 GCA_024643455.1 Cytophagales bacterium | reverse complement strand
TAAAAATGGACACTTTAAACCAGTATGTTTTTGCAGCAGATGCGATGAACAGCACACTGTTTAAGTTTGATTACGGTGGAAATTTGTTGGATACCATGCGATTGCCTAGTCCTCCGACCAATATGAATATTGAGTCTGATCATTTTGATATGACACTTGCAGGTATTCTGCATCCAAATAATGAGGATCAGGGACAAATAATGAGGTATAATAACAGCGCTGACAAAAAATTTGACCCTGAAAATAAAACATTGATGTTAGAATCCCTTTTCCGACCAGTAACCAGCCTCACGTATGATTTTAATTATGATGGATTACAGGATTATGCAGTTGGTGAATACGGTAATGATATCGGCAGGTTGTGTTTGTATTTTGCAACTGAAGGCCAGGGCTACAGGCAGTATATTCTTGAAAATATGCCTGGAACAATCATGTTAAAAATCCATGATTTCAATAAGGATGGATTTATGGATATCGCTGCCTTATTTGCTCAGGGTGATGAGAAAATTATGATTTTTTATAATGACGGTGAGGGGAATTTCAGAGGAAATTTTTCAATGGCCGCAAGGTTCCCAGCTGTTTATGGCTCCATGTATTTTGACCTGCAGGATTTTAATCAGGACGGATTCATGGATATTATTTATGTCAACGGTGATAATTTTGATTATTCTCAAATTCTCAAGCCCTATCATGGAATCCGAATACTGGAAAATGACGGGAATAACAATTTTGAAGAAAAATATTTTTTTCCTGTTTATGGGGCTGGTAAAGTAATAGTAAATGATTTTGATAAAGATGGTGATCTGGATATTTTAATTGCCTCCAATTTTGCCGATATGGAAAAAAATCCCGAACGTGGAATAACCTATTTAGAAAACATAGGAAAATATGATTACATGCCTTACACCTTTGAAGAAGCTGCACTTAACCAATGGAATACCATGCAAATGGCTGATTTGGATGGTGACGGAGATCAAGATGTAATTATCGGAGCAATGAATCTGGCCAATGTTTTGAAGATGCAAGCAATTGGGGATGGAGATGAAAATGCAATTGAGAAAACTGCGCTTTTAGTACTAAAAAACAATACTTTTTAATTGTCTGAAAATTGTTATTGTCATATTGACAATATCCCAGAGCACTTTAAATGCACTTTTATCACAAAAATATTATAATTGTAAACATTTGGACATTAATAATATTTGTATGTAACTTTACTATCAATTATTATAAAAACACCTAAAGATTAAAGTATGATTAAACAAATACTTCTCCTAAATGCGAGGTTTATTCGCATATTTCAATCAAAAAATAAATCTTTTTTAAGCCAGAATTCAAATGTAAGTGTAATTCGTACACTTAACTTTTATGAATAAAAATGCAGGGTATTAATAAATCGAATACTCTAGAAGTTTATCAAAATTTTGCTGAACATTCAGTCAATTGACTTTTTGTATATAAATAAATGTTTTACCTAAATTAATTCATTATGCGTATTTCTACTTTGTGGAAGAGTGGCTTATGGTCTCTTTTCCTCTTAGGATTAGTGGTTGGCATAGCCAACGCTCAAGAAAGGACGGTTACTGGAAAAGTATCGTCTGCTGAGGAAGGAGCACTTCCTGGTGTAAACATTATCTTACAAGGTACCGGTCAGGGTACAGTAAGTGATGTAGAAGGAAAGTATAGCATTGCGGTTCCAGGAGCTGAAGCTGTACTTGTTTTCTCTTCAATCGGTTATACAACGGAAGCGGTCACAGTTGGCAATCAATCAGTGATTGACCTTGTACTTGCTCCTGATGTAACTTCACTGAAAGAGATCGTTGTTACAGGTTATGCTAGCCAGCAGAAAAAAGACCTTACTGGTGCTGTTGCGGTAGTAAAAACTGAGGAGCTTAATGCGATGCCTCAGGGTAACGTTGTCAATCAGATGCAAGGTCGTGTTGCAGGTGTTACGGTTACTCAGGATAGTCGTCCTGGAGAAACAGCACGTATCCGAATCAGGGGTTATGGATCATTCCAGAATAACGACCCTCTTTATATCGTTGACGGAGTTCCAACAACGGATATTTCTACCTTGAACCCAGCTGACGTTGAGTCACTTTCAGTACTGAAAGATGCTGGTGCTGCTTCCATTTATGGAGCACGCGCATCAAATGGTGTAGTTGTCGTAACAACAAAGAAAGGAAAGAAAGGAATGTCTGTTGGATACAACATGTATGTAGGTAGCCAGGATCCTGGAAAAGGTCCTCAAAATCTATTGAGTACAGAAGAGTATGGAGACTTGACGTTCTTGGTTTTAAGAAATGAGGGTACCACAACAAATCACCCAATCTATGGACCTTTTGATCCAAATAATCCAAACCAGGCTGATCCTACATTTCCTTCATGGGCAGTTAACACTCCATGGTGGGATGAAATCACGAATAATGCGCTGATCATGAACCATGATCTATCGCTTTCTGGAGGTAATGACAATTCCAAATTCTATAGTGGAGTTGGTTATTTCAAACAAGATGGTGTAACCTTACAAAACTGGTATGAGAGATTCAGTGGTCGATTTAATTCTGAGTTTAACATCAAAGACAGGGTAACAATTGGTGAAAATCTAAATATTACCTATACGAACAGAAACAATGTTTCTAACCAGGATGAAGGAACTCCTCTTCAAAATGTCTACAGATTGCAGAATATTATTCCTGTTGTCATGACACAAGATGTTAATGGAAATACCCATGATTTCAAAGTAGGTGACTGGGGTGGTAGTGGTATTGCTGCTGGTATTGGTAACAGTTCTAACTATGTTGCTGAAAGAACCCGTGCAAAAGATAATGTTGGCCAGAACATCAGAATCCTTGGAAATATTTTTGCAGATGTAAAAATTGTTGATGGATTAAACTTTAAAACTTCATTTGGTGGTTCATGGGGACAATGGTACTGGACAAACTGGGCCGGATCTACTTATGAAAATGCTGAAAACAGGGCAACGGCTTCCTATCAGGAAGGATCAGGTTATGGTACGGACTGGAACTGGACGAATACACTTACTTATAATAAGCAGTTTGGAGACCACAGTATATTAGCTGTATTAGGTTATGAAGCTGTAAAAACAGGTATTGGCCGTGATTTGAGTGCTCAAAGAGCGGATTATTTTTCAGAAGCTCTTTCTTATCGCACAGTAAGCAATGGTGCTAATATTACCGGAGCGAGCTCAAGCTTCTGGACTCCAAGATCCTTACAATCCACTTTCCTTAGAGCAGATTATAACTTCAAGGAAAAATATTATTTGAGTGGTACTGTTCGACGAGATGGATCTTCAGTATTTGGAG
>JAHEMV010000569.1 GCA_024643455.1 Cytophagales bacterium | reverse complement strand
ATTAAATGGAAAAGCAACCATGAAGGAAGTTCGAATGATTTTCAGCAAAAATAATCATCAGATTTCCATGGATATTTTGATTATTCTTCCAAAGTCAAATGATAAAGTCTCATTATTTCTTGTATTAAATCCCGATGGTAATCATACCATCAGCAAAGATCCGAATATATCCTTACCGTCCAGCTGGGTTCAGAACAATCAGAAATTTAATATTACGGATCATAAAGCTTCAGAAAACTCTCGTGGTTCAGCACAAAGCCGCTGGCCTGTAGAAAAAATCATCGATCGAGGATATGGGTTGGCAACTATTTATTGTGGTGACATCGATCCGGACAAAGATGATTTTTCGGATGGGATTCATCCACTATTTTATAATTCAGGTCAGGAACAGCCAGCTAAAGACGAATGGGGTACGGTAGCTGCATGGGCTTGGGGACTTAGTAGAGCTATGGATTATTTGGAAACAGATATGGATATTGATGCTTCAAAAATTGCAGTCATGGGACACTCCAGATTGGGGAAGGCAGCACTTTGGGCTGGTGCCAATGACGAGCGCTTTGCAATCGTCATATCCAATGAATCCGGCTGTGGAGGCGCTGCATTATCCAGAAGAAGAATAGGAGAAACTGTAGGCAGGATAAATATGGCTTTTCCCCATTGGTTTTGTGATAATTTCAACTTTTACAATAACAATGAAGATGCACTCCCATTTGATCAGCATATGTTGATTGCTTTGATGGCGCCCCGGCCGGTATATGTAGCAAGCGCCGAAGGGGATCAATGGTCTGATCCTAAAGGTGAATATTTATCCGCGTTTTATGCAGGAACAGTATATCAACTATTCGGCGTTGAAAAATTGTCAAATGAAAAAATGCCAGATCTTAACCAACCCGTTATGACAACTGCTGGATATCATATCCGGACAGGTAAACACGATGTGACGGACTTTGACTGGGAAGCCTATTTGGATTTTGCAGAAATGCATTTTGGAGAGTGAATTTAAAGGACAAAGAATTTAATCTTACTACTTACAATCATTATACTCCAGTGCAAAAAATCGTCCCCCGTTAATAAAGATCTTGTCGTCTTTAATTTCCATTTTAAGGGTTACGTCATTTTGTTTGGGTAAAACGAGATGAAGTAATCCTTTCTCGCCAATGCCTTCAGCAGTCCAGGTGCCTTTATTATTTCCTTTATATGGACTTTTTTCGACAACCAGTCTCCCCTTTGATTTGATCTTGGCGCGAAATGTCCCATCCGGACAAAGCCAGATTTCATCCTGTTCTTTGTATTGATTACTGGATATATAAGACATCAGGTATTTATTTTTTAAAAACTTGGCCCAATCAAAATCACCGTAAATTGTCCCAATACTTGGCTTCTCGATAACCGAAGAAGCCAGCAACTGATCGAAATTTTTCAGATAGGTCTCCTTTTGACTGACTGGCGAAAGTAAAATCGTGACAATTGTCCAACCAAAACCACCTTCAATAGCCACAGCATACCCAGCAAACGGTTCGCGTGTACCGGTCACATCGAAGTCAGCTGTCATATTGTTCCCTTCAATTTTCGGGACTCCTTTTATTGAAACAACGATTTCATCCGTTAAGGAAAAGTCCAACTTCCAGTTTTCCTTTAATGTACTGATTGGATATTGATTAGCGCTTATAAACATATAACCATTCGTATTTCCATTTGGAATCATTAGAAATACTTCTTCGTCCTGGGGCAACGTGCCAAACCATCCATCAGGAACAACTCCCTTGTAACCAACCATAGGGGCAAATATTTCTTCTCCTTGCTGGTAGATTGCACCAGGTTTAAGACGATCCTGAGCAAAACTAACAGACAAGAAAAAGGACAAGGAGATGAGAAGGAAAGTGGCTTTCATTTCAGTTTGGAATTGATCTGACATAAAGATAATTCAAAAATCAGAAACGCTATAAACTTTATTTGAAAACCACAGAAAGAGAATAATTACTAATAGTATGTGACGTGTCTGCTTTTCAAAAAAAGCTATTCATTTTTTGGCCTAACAAAAGACTGATTATAAACAGCATTAAAGAGTAACATCTGACATTTATTCCATAAAAATAATAAGTGTAATTATTAACTAATTGAAATTGGTTCAAATGAAAAAACGGCTTCATGGATTATATGATTGAATTCTATTAAAACCAATGTGACATACATCACATTTAAATTGTATTTTAACAATATTATGTAACTTATGACACATACTTTTTAAGTCACCTTTATACGCCTTTCATGATTTTGATCATGTTTTTTACACATTTATTTAAGTTGATTTGCACCGTGATTATATAATCTTTCTAAGATTTACAGATTTGTAAATGGAATCAAGAAAAATTTAAATCATCTCTTTTTGTAAAAAACACCGATAATATGAATCAGTCCAGGAGAGAGTTTTTAAAAATATCCAGCTTAGGAATAGGTGGTGTAGCTTTGGCAACGCCATTATTTAATTGGGCAAATGGAGCCATCCTTTCAAATGAAAATCCAGCCACAGATCTTTTAAACCGTACTCCTACTTATTGTGAAGTATGTTTTTGGAAATGTGCCGGATGGGTATATAAAAACGATGAAGGAAACATATGGAAAATCACCGGTAACGATGAAGATCCGCATTGCAATGGCCGACTATGTCCAAGAGGCACAGGAGGAGTAGGTATGTACTACGATGAAGATCGGTTGAAAACACCTCTGATCCGAAAAACGATTGACGGGAAACAGCAATTCGTAGAGGCAAGCTGGGATGAAGCATTGGATTTAGTAGCCAAGAATCTGAATAAAATCAAAGAAACTCATGGCCCTGAATGTGTAGCCTTATTCACACATGGATCCGGAGGTAAATTATTTGGAGATTTGTTAAACGCCTATGGTTCTACTAGTGTCACAGCGCCATCATTTGCCCAGTGTCGTGGTCCTCGAGAAGTGGCATTTCTTACTACTTTTGGTGAAATCATTGCTTCTCCGGAGCGGACAGATATACGTGACACAAAATGCCTGGTCCTGATTGGATCGCATATCGGAGAAAATATGCATAATGGACAAGTGCAAGAAATGTCTGATGCTATCGATAAAGGTGCAACAATAATCACCGTAGATCCACGGTTTTCTACCGCAGCTTCAAAATCAAAATATTGGTTGCCTATAAAACCAGCAACAGATATTGCCTTATTGTTGGCCTGGATTCATGAAATCATATACAATGAATGGTATGATAGAAAATATGTAGAGAAATACTGCTATGGTTTTGATGAATTAAAAGCCCATGTGGCAAGTTTCACTCCTGAATGGGCATATG
>JAHEMV010000101.1 GCA_024643455.1 Cytophagales bacterium | reverse complement strand
ATGCTTTGAGAAAAGGCAGACAAAAAGGCGCGGAATCATTCATGAGTTCTCCCAATCTCACAGCAAAAATCGAATACTACGGGTTCAGTGGATTGAATATTGGTTTTTCAGGATATGTTGGAAATACACAATCAACATTGTTCAGTGGAATTGAAAAAAGCAACGCTGATGCTGTAGCTAGAGCAGACTCTTCTGTGGTTGGTATATCAATGCTTGGTCTGGATGCCAGATATAATAAGAAAGGACTTCTTCTGAGAGGGCAATTCAATTTTGCTAGTATTTCAAATACTGAGCAATACAACGCCATTCCCAATAGTTCAGGCCAGTCCAATGACCTGGGGAGTGCTTTATCTGGCTATTACCTTGAGGTTGGTTATAATGTATTTCAAGGTGCACGCTCCATTAAAACCGAGTTAATCCCATTCCTAAGGTATTCACAAATAGACACGCACCATAAAGTATCTGGAGAACTAAATAAAAATGATAAATACCACCGAACAATAATCACCACAGGTTTGGGGTGGAAAGTCGCTCCAGGGGCTATTTTTAAAGCGGATATGCAATTTATGAAAACAAAAGCAGATAACTCGTTCGGTACAACGTTCAATGCCGGTGTGGGAGTTTGGTTCTAACAAAAAGCCTGATTTCATTAACGTCTATCTAAACGTAAATGGATGCAGGTTTTATAAAAATAATAATTATGAATTATAGATTGAGTTTGGTATTTCTTCTTTTAGTGGGTTCCTATTTTTGCAGAGCACAGCAAATCGACTTAAACCCAAAATCACTACAGAAAGATCTTCAAAAATTATGGGGAATTGATGGAGTTCAACTAAGTGAATTAGAAATACCAGATTCTATTTATAACGATTTTTTACTTGATAAAGGAAAAATATACCGTGCTTCAGAAGGAAATGAAAACCTTGGTTTTGCCTATATCGGTAGAATTTATAGTTGCAGGGCTGGTGGTTGCACTATGGCAGATGTCCAGAGTCCGGTTTCTGTTGATGAAGACTTTGAATACTTTGATTATTATATCATTTTCAACCAAACACTCCGTGTAGAGCAAGTCCGCGTTTATAACTATCAGGCCACGCATGGCCATGAAGTTGGGGGTAAAGGGTGGCTAAAGCAATTTATCGGTTACACAGGAGTAACGAAATTGGAATTAGGAAAAAATATTGATTCCATATCCGGTGCAACGATTTCTGCCAATGCTATTACCTATAATGTCCAGGAATCTTCACGATACCTCGCATTGCTGATGCCAATTCTCAGCTATAAGACGAACCAGGAAAAGTCCATGGCTATAAAATAATTCCAACAGGACAGTGATCCGAGCCATCAAATTCATTCAGTATGAAGGCATCATCGACCCTATCCAAAATAGAATTACTGACCAAAAAATAATCAATTCTCCATCCCACGTTTTTCTCTCTTGCTCCTGCCCGATAGCTCCACCATGAATACTTCACGTCCTCCGGAAACTTAGCTCTGAAAGTATCCACAAATCCCTGAGCAACTAATGCATCAAAACCATTAATTTCTTTCTGCGTATAGCCGGCAGATTTATCATAATTAGCTTTCGGTCTGGCCAAATCGATTGGCTGATGTGCAACATTGAAATCACCACAAACCACTACAGGTTTATGCGTTTCCAGCTTTTTCAGGTAATCCAAAAAATCCCTATCCCACTGCATCCGGTAATCCAAACGCACTAACTCATTTCCGGAATTGGGTACATAGACCGTTACCACATAGTACTCCTCAAACTCTACTGCAATCACTCTCCCCTCCTGATCGTGTTTCTCAATTCCCATATCGTACTGAATGGAAACTGGCTTTTCCCTTGAAAGAATGGCTGTACCAGAATATCCCTTTCTTGCTTTGGATGCATTTGCAAATACATGATATCCATCGATCAGCTGAAGTGCAATTTTAACCTGTTCAGTGGTCGCTTTTGTTTCCTGAAGACACAATACATCGGCATTTAGCTTCTTCACCTTATTTTTAAAATCTTTATTCAGAATGGCTCTGATTCCATTTACATTCCAGGATACGATTTTCATACGTAGAATTAATTTGAATTAAATTTGAAATAACCACTCTTAATTGACTTTTACTAAAAAGCGAACAATAAAAAAAGTCTACTCAAATAGTCATAATGATTTCAAGTCAAATAGGATGTTCCGGAATATTATTTTGAATGGTTATAAATTGACTACAGAAACATAAACTTCCCAATAAATTGAATGGAATTCAGGTTAATGAAATTAAATTTAGATCCAATTATTTTTTTTTCTATACACCTATTTATTTTTTACTTTAAACCTAATAGCAATGAAAAGCGCAGATAGCACTTCAATAAAATTTTTCAGCGGCGAACAAATCCCTGTAGAGCTGCACAAGGTTAGAATCGTACAAAAACTTTTTTTAAAACCCATAGAAGAGCGGATGGAGGCCATAGCAAAAGGAGGCTTCAATACATTTCTTCTCAATACCAAGGATATATTTCTTGATATGCTTACAGATTCCGGTACTAATGCCATGAGCGACAATCAGGTGGCCTCCATGCTTCAGGCTGATGATGCATACGCTGGCTCTCAGAGTTTTTACCGAATGGAAAAAGCCCTTCGCGATGTATTCGGAAAGGAATACGTATTGCCTGTACACCAAGGAAGAGCAGCAGAAAATATCATTTCGCAGGTATTTATAAAAAAGGGTGACGTTATTCCAATGAACTACCATTTTACTACCACCAAGGAACATATGGAGCTGAATGGTGGTAAGGTATTGGAAATTTATACAGACGAAGCATTAAAAATCAAAAGCAAGGTTCCTTTCAAAGGCAATATTGATATTGCCAAACTGGAAGAAGTATATAAAAAGTATGGAAAAGAAAAGGTAGCTTTTGTCCGAATGGAGGCTTCTACCAACCTTATCGGTGGTCAACCTTTTTCCATGCAAAACATGCGCGACGTAAAAAAAATCACAGATGCAAATGGCACAATGTTCGTCTTGGATGCGAGTTTAATTGGTGAAAATGCCTATTTCATTAAAAAACGTGAACCTGAATTTAAAAATGCATCCATACAGGATATCCTGCTGGAAATGTGTAGTTATGCTGACTTGGTATATTTCTCAAGCCGTAAAGTAAGTAGTACCAGAGGCGGAGGTATTGTGACCAACAGTCATGATTTGTTTTTGAAAATGCGTGACCTTCTGGTACTATTTGAAGGATTCCTTACCTACGGTGGTATGTCAGTGCGGGAAATAGAGGCTATGGCTGTGGGCATCAATGAAACATGTGATGATACGGTAATTAGTCAGTCACCGTCTTTCATCGAATATGCAGTCAACTCACTTGATGCGGCAGGTGTTCCGGTAATCACACCAGCTGGTGCGTTAGGATGCCACATCGATGCAAAAGGATTTCTGCCTCATGTACCTCAGCAACAGTATCCGGCAGGAGCTTTAGCTGCGGCCTTATTTATTATTTCCGGCATACGGGGAATGGAACGGGGAACAATTTCAAGCGTACGAGATGAAAATGGCAATGATATTCTTGCAGACGTCGAATTACTTCGTCTGGCTTTTCCACGCCGGGTATTCACTTTGTCTCAAACCATGTTTGTGATCGATCGGGTAAAATGGCTCTATCAGAATCGCGAACTGATTGGTGGATTGAAATGGGTAGAAGAACCACCATTATTGCGTTTTTTCATGGGAAGATTAACATCAATAGGTGACTGGCCACAAAAATTGATTGCCAAGTTCAAAGAGGATTTTGGAGATTCCTTATAGTTTTAACCAAATGAAGTAAAAGGAGTTCAATAGAACTCCTTTTACTTTTTACTATTAGTTCAATTAATCTTTCACTTAAAATCTGCAAAAAAATGCTTGCATTACTTTTTAATCTTAAACAAAATCTGCTAAACCATCTCATATTTGTATTAATTAGCTTTTTTCTGGTTAGTTTATCAGGTTGCAGCAAAGAAGAAGATGCGATAAACCCACTTCTTTTAAAAACTTCACCCTTGACAGATATAAAACATTATTCTGCGATAGCAGGTGGCGAAATAATTTCAGAAGGTAGTACACCTATAATTCAACGAGGAGTTTGTTGGAGTGAATCAATGAATCCTACCATAGCTGACAATAAAACAAATGACGGTATTGGAGCAGGAATTTTTTCAAGTACATTATCAGGACTCAAGTCAAAAACTACCTACTATGTAAAAGCTTATGCTTCCAATAATACCGAGACGAGTTATGGAAATGAAATTTCTTTTACAACATTTTCTATGCTTTTTAGTACAATAGTTGGTGCTGATGGCTATTCATTTGCATTAAGTGAAGATGGTTTCTTGTGGGCTTGGGGTCATAATTACGCTGGTCAATTAGGAGATAGCACATTAATAAATAAGGATGCGCCTGTGTTTATAGGTTCTGGGTTTGTTAAAGTTGCATCCACAGATGGTCATACTTTGGCTATAAAATCAGATAATACACTTTGGGCTTGGGGAAAAAATATCTATGGTCAGTTAGGAAATGGAGTTATTGAATTGAATAATAATATCCCTCAACAAATTGGTTCTGACTTTATTGAGGTTGCTACAGGAGACTTTCATTCCTTAGCATTAAAGTCCGACGGTACACTTTGGGTATGGGGAAGAAATGATAAAGGTCAATTGGGTGATGGAACACTAGTGGATAAAACTTCACCAATTCAGGTTGGTCCAGGTTATGAAAAAATTGCTGCTGGAGAGCGTTTTTCTGTAGCCATTAAAACGGATAGAACTGTTTGGACTTGGGGGAATAATTTCTATGGTCAATTAGGAGATGGAACTTTCGTAGATAGAAACTTACCTTTTAAAATTGGTGATAATTATGAAAAAATATCAGTGAAGCGACGTCATTGTTTAGGTTTAAAAACTGATGGCCTCCTTTTGGCCTGGGGAGATAATAACTTTGGGCAGTTGGGAGATAGTTCGATTGTAAAAAAGAATATGCCAGTTGAAATAGGAGTTGATTTTAATGAAATAGCTGCTGGCGAAACTCATTCATTAGCATTGAAAACTAATGGGGAACTTATGGCTTGGGGTCAAAATTTGAATGGTCAATTAGGTGATGGAAATTTCTCATTAAAAAACACAGTTTCACCAAAATTAATAGATGCAAGTTTTACTAAAATAGCTGCGGGCTATGGTCATTCCATTGGCTTAAAGAATGATGGTACGATTTGGGTTTGGGGTTATAATAATTACTCGCAATTAGGAATAATTGATCTAGGTGTTGTATGGAATACACCTATAAAGTTAGAGATTAATTGAGTAAAATAGATAATTTAAAAGTTTGGCTTACCTAATTTTAATATAGCCTTATTGGTGAACTTCACTATAAATTTTCAAAAAAAAATTATAACTGCGCTAACAAAGCTGAACAACCTTTCAGGCTGGTGCAATGAATGAATCCCTTTTTAAACTTGAGGGCCTTTATAGCGATTGTTTTAAAACGTCAATAAGCTCATCCTGATTCAGATCAATCGGATTGAATTTATTGCTTGTTTTGGAGATGATTTTTGGAAAATCCTTTTCAGAAACACCAAACTCTGATAATCCCTTGATGTCAAATCCATCAGTCCATTGCCCAATTACGCCCAACAATAAATCTATATAATAAGCATCACTGGTATTTTTATCTTTACTAAACAATTTACCTATTCTGGCATATTTCCTCAAGCCTAGCCCATCAGGATCTTCTTTTCTCAATTTACCGACAGTTAGTCTATTTACAGATTCCATCATCCGAGCGCAAATGAGGCCATGTGGTATGTCAAAAAAACCTCCGATAGATGATGCAAAACCATGGATTGTGCCCAATCCAGCATTTGCCAATGTGATTCCTGAAAGCATCGAAGCATAAGCCATTTTTTCTCTTGCAAACAGCTCTCCCCCATGGTTTACAGCGATTACCAGGCTATCACGCACATTTCGTAAACCATCGACTGCAAGTGCGTCAGTCAAGGGATTGGCATTTGTGGAAAGATAAGATTCCAGTAATTGTGTAAATGCATCCATCCCACTTTGAGCGGTTATGGATTTTGGGCAATTTAATGTGAGTTCTGGGTCGATTAATGCAATGTCAGGTATATAACGATCGTGTCGGAGGGATTTTTTATACCCTTCAGGTCCTACCTCACTGATCACTGCATTTTTTGTTGTTTCTGATCCTGTACCTGAGGTGGTAGGTATGGCTATGAAAGGAATTTTATTTCCTGTCGGCTTCCTTGCCCCAACGCCTTCCAGATAATCAAAAACTGAACCTTCCTGGCATAACATGGCAGAAATAGCTTTTCCAGCATCCATTACACTACCACCCCCGATAGAGATTACTACACCAAACTGCGCGTTACGAAACTGATCAATGCAATTATCGATAATAGGAGCAGTTGGCTCCCTGTCAATTATAAAATGAGTCCAATTAATTTTGGCCGCTTCAAACTGAAGCAATAATCTATCCCAGGCATACGATCTAATAAATGAGTTTTTACCAGTTATTAATAGGACTGAATTTCCATAGGATGCTATCAGGCTGGGCAACAATTTTATTTTACCAGAACCAAAAATAATATCGGGAGTTGTGGCTATATTGAAATTGGTTACCATAGATTTTTATCGATTGGAGCAACAATAATATGTTTTTCACCCTTGCGCGGTTTTGCCATCATATCGACTACAGTATCACGCCATTTTTTGTAATGCTCTGTCTCCTTATGAGCAGCCGCTGCAGCATCTGACTCATATGCTTCATAAATCACAAATTTTGAGGCATCATTTGCATCCTGCACCAAATCGAAGCGCAGGTTTCCAGGTTCTTTTATGGATTTTTGATGATTTTCAGATGAGGCTATTATAAAGGCATCAATATATTGTGGTTTTACCCAAACATGAACAAATGTGACGATCATAGTTCTTTATTTTTAGTTTTTACTCAAAAATAAAGTTACTTATAATTCACTAAAGAATGTGGAAACAGGATAGGAGAAATAGAGCTAATTCCTAGTTGTAGACATTGCAACTTCTTCGATAATTGTTCAATCCTGGTTTTGAACCAAGTTTTGCAGCTTTATAAAAATCTTCACAGGCCAAATCAGAATTACCATTTAGCTGGTTGGTCATACCGCGCATATTAAATGTTTGGCCAAGTACTTTTTTGATGGATTCATCCGCACTCGACACATTGTATTTTTTTATTAGGATATCAATAGATTTAGAGTAATCATTTAAAGCAAGTTGATATTTTCTCATATTATGAAAGCACAGTCCTCTGTTGCGATAATTCGCTTCATCATTGATATCCAATTGAATAGCTTGAGTAAAATCGCTTAATGCAGCTCCATACTGATCGCTTAACACCCGTGCCATACCTCGCTCTGAATAAAATTTGGCCTGCAGAGGAAATTTATCTATGGCAGCATCCATCTCGTTGATGAAATCAGCCTTGCTGAATGAAGCATCTAGTTTCAGCATATCGCATTTTAATTCATAAGGCCGAAAATCATTAGGATTGAGATTCGCACATATCTGAATATCCGTCATTATACTTTCATATATTCTGGTCCCTGGTATTGGCTTATAGTACAATTTTTTCAATTCTGCCCTTTTATAATAATACTCGCTAACATCGGCATCAAGCTTAATAGCCTGATCAAAGTTTTCTACAGCTTCGAAATAGATAGCATTTTCAGAATTTATTAACCCTTTTAAAAAATATGCCTGCGCATTCTTTGGGTTTATTCCAATGCTGAAATTAATATCCTTTAAGGCATTGGTGGGATTATTTAATTTAAGATAGGCACTGCCTCGAAGCAAATGAAAATCAGCCATAGTATTATTGGCTTGTTCATCCAAACTAAAAGCGCGTGTTACATCTGAAATAACATTATCAAATTCGCTGAGCGTAAAATTGATTTCAGCCCTCAATAAAATTCCACTCACGTAGTTGGGCTCTAATTCGATTGCTTTATTGATATAATCCAGCGCTTTGCTATATTCCCTTTCATCTAAACTGAATTTTGCAAACTTAAAATACTCTCTTGCTGATTCGGAATGAACCTCAAAAAAAGAAAGGCAAACAAAAATGAAGCATGTTAGGACTCGGACCAAAACTACTATTATTTATATTAAATCTTGATTTAATACACATTAACGATTAAATGTAACATTTCTTTTGTGTTATTCAAATTAATATTATAATTATTTCCCTATTACAACTAATGGAAATGCTGCATTGTTTGGTACAATTTAAAGGATATAGATTGTATAACATGTTGCAAATCAATACAAATATTGCATGTGCATCATAAACATTATACAAATAAAAAATTAGGCAAACTCAACTCAATAAAATTGGGAATGCCCAAAACCTGAAGTATTCCTATTTCTTTCCTGCGAAACTATATGTGATCCCTGCTGTAAGCATAGAAACCTTACTGTCTTTTGAAAAGTCCAGTGATTCCCATTCTGCCCTCAAACCCAATTTTTGGATATTTAATCCAGCGCCAAAGCCGAACATAAATTTTGTATTATTTTTATTTATATCCGGATGTAATGGATTTTGAAAGGTAACATGGATATTACTGAAATAAGCGCCAAGTTTACCAAATACCTGCAAGGGGCCCAACGAAATATCCCCTTTAGCATTGATATCCCAGCCATCATTATTATACTCCGCTAAATTTTCACTTACACTACCCAGGTTTCGGTACCCACCTTCAAATGCTAAAAAACCAGGAAGTTTATACCCGGCATACAATTTATACGCCAGATCATTTCCTTCAAGTTTCAAGTCCTCCAAAACGATTTCTGTGATTTTTTTGTTGATAAAAGACGGCCCCGCATTAGCACCAAAATAAAATCCTTCCTGTGCTGTTGCTTCATAATAACCCACAAAAGCAAAAAGAAAAACACTTACCATAATCGAAATTCTAAATACACTTTTCATAATTGTACATTTTTAATTGAACATGTGATTAAGAAATTTGTGGGATGACCTGCAGACGGATGGTTTTGTTTCAAATATGAGGCCAAAAAAAAGTGCCTTGAAAAAGACACTTTCTAACTTGGTTATGTACAAAATATAGTTTTGTAGAATTATCCTTAACTATGATGTTTCTTATCAGGTTCAGAAATTGCTGCAAATTCTTTTAAACAGGTCAAACAGAGACAGCCTTCATATTGATTGGCCATTAGCTCTCTGGTTTTACTATTTAATGGGATCTGAGCACAGGCACATTTTAAAATATTATAATTGTTACATTCAAATATATTGCCGCACTTAGGACATGTTTTGATTTCCATTTTGTTAAAAACCTTTACTTATATACAAAACCGCTTGGTCCTACCGAGGTGATCTGTTCGTCAAGTTTAACGCCCTGATCATCATATACATAGATTTGACCTGGGCCAGAAAATGCTTTGGAATCGCTTACATAAATTTTATTGGTAGTCCCGTTATATCCTATACCATAAAAATCTTCACCGGTAATTAAAGCAGTCATGGAAAGTGTTTTGGTTTTAGTATCAAAAACACGTACCTCGGAAGCACTATTTGTTTTGTTAGGATCCCAAGGCTCAACGGCAAGAAGATAAAGCTTTTCCCCAGTACCATCCATAGCTATTTTTCCATCAATATTGGACACAAGAAGACTATCAGTCTTTTCTCTGCTCATGGAATTAATACCGTACAATCCTGAAGAAACAGAAACCCATATAGTGCCAGAAGCATCAAGTGAAAATTGTTCTGGCATGGAAGCTAAATTTATTTTTGATGAAGAAAGATCATTTATATTAACTACTGTAATATTGGTTTCAAAAGAATTAGCGATATACAAATAGTCACCTATACTGAATATTCCTTCAGGCGCAGAACCGCATTCTAGACTATCTACAATGGTTTTTGTATTTAAATCCATAACAGCTATATAGGAATCGGGCAATGTCCAATCATTAAAATCCCATGGACCCCAGCAGGTTATATAACCTTTATTACCAACAACAGTCATATACCTAGGCTGTGATAGATTTGTCTCAGGATTTGCGAGATACGAAAAGTCATCCATATTTATAAATTCTATTTTATCAGGGCCGTTACAAACAATATAGCCTACTCCATCATGCTGATAAATCGATTGCACAGTTGCTCCTATTTCTGATCCTCCGTTTGCACTTTGTACGACATTATTTGTAATGGTCATTGATTTTTCATCGTAAAATGAAATACTGCCATTTCCGGAGCCAAAGTTGCCTTCATTCAAGATTAGTACACCGGTTTTTTTAGGAATTTCATCGCCTCCATTTCCAGTATCACACGATGAAAATAAAAGTACTGTGACAAAAATGGCTGAAAATGCTGCTGATTTAATAATCTTGTTCATACGCGTATTACTTGTTATTGATTAAAAATTTAAGACTGATTAAAAAATTCCTTCCAGGCATAGCATACCTGTTTACGTTTTGGTAGGATACATCCAATACATTTAATACCTGCCCTTCAATGGAAAAATTCTGTTTCCCAACATGAATATTTTTACTTACTGTAATATTGGTTAATAAAAAATCAGGCACTTCTTCATTGATCACATCAATTCCATATCGCATTCCGGTATAGAAAGCATTAACACCGAGAAACAGTTTTTTATAGGTGATATTGGCATGAATTCCAAACCGATTCAAAGGTGTATAAGGCAATTGAAATCCAACTGACGGGTCATTTTCAGAAATCCCCTCCAGCAAAATTGATTTGTTATACGCATACATTGCTCCCAAATCCAGCAATCCATGGGAAATTGGAAAGGTTAATTTCCCGTTTAGTTCTACACCAGAAGCTTTTACTTTTTTTAGATTATAGGGTCTCCATAATGAACCTGAGGGCTTCCAGGCAATCCAGTCATCTACGATCATGTAATAGGTTGCAACATCAAAATCAATGGTGTAATCAGAAATAATCCACTCCAAATTATGACCCAATTCCATACTATAACCATTTTCTGAACTAAGGTCATTTCTCCCTTGCTCACCCCAGTACCGATCATTGAAAGTTGGAATGCGGTAGCTGCGCTCTAACTGTCCGCGGAAAGTAAGTTTCAAATCTTCCTTTTGAAGCAAATAACTTGAAGAAATGGAGGGAGCAATTGGTGCCGTAGTAAATGGGACAAAGGTTTGGCGAGCATTCAAATTTATTTGCCAGTTCTTCATTAATACCTGGTTTAAGGATATGAATACATCGCCTCGCCATTCCGTCAAATCTTCCCGGTATGACCAAACTTTGGGAACAATATATTGTGCATTGCCACCCGATTTAATGGTTGTTTTATCTCCTATAATCCATTCATAACTCAGGTTGGCTACCGTCCGTTTTGTTTCGATACGTTCCGCATCATTGAATAACTGATAATCCCAAACATATCCAATGCTTGACGAAAGAATCCCCTTGGAAAAAAAATGTTCATATTCTGTAACCAGTCTCAAGTTTTTGTCCAGGATTTCATCACCAGTCTGTAGTTGACCAGGCGATGAAACTTCAATTGGTTGAATCTGATGATAATTGCTGCCCATCCATGCCTTCATCGATAAAGTACTATTTTTTGTAATTTTTCCATTTAGCTCCTGAAGCACTCCAACATTGTGCACTCCTGCATTTTGCTGTTCTATTTCATATTTATCTCCAATACGATCCGTGATGGTATAATTGAAATTATTCTTCAACATTCGATTGAATATCCTTGTTTTGGATTCCCATCTTCCATTTCCAATATCCATTTTTACTCCTGAAAAAAGATTCCCATAACTTCCAAAGTCTTGCCTAAATTGAATTTTAGATCCTTTTATCCAGCTTGGAGAAGAACTAAGGTGAATGCTCCCTCCAATGGCATCACTACCGTGCAATGAACTTGCTCCACCATATTGCACTGTTATGTCATCAAATAAAAACAAGGGAATCTCATTGAAATCTGTACTGCCTAACGTAAGTGAATTGAGATTGATATCACTCCAGAAAACTGCAGTATGCGAAGATCCGGTTCCCCGAAAGGAGACCGATGCTAGCATTTTATTGCCTTGTTCTTTGATATATACGGTAGTATTTTGTTGCATGTAATCTGCCAGTGTGCCCTGGCCAAGAAGCTCAAGGTTTACGCTATCCGCTTTTTGTATTTTACTTCCTGAACTAAACTTTTCAAATGGAAGTCCTTTGACAACAATCTCTTCGAGCGTCACCGTTTCAATTTGCGCCTTAGCTAAAAAACCAATGCAAAGCATCCAGAAAGTGAACAGTGCTATTCGAATCTTCATCAGTGCGTTCCGGTTTGTTTTAGAAAATCAATGAGTTCCTCAACAGAATTCAAGATCCGAGATTTCGAAACCGATTTATATTTCCAAATCCATTTATTTTCCAAATGAGAAATTTGAACATTCGCCATACTTGACTGACTTGTTGTTACGGTATAACCTTGTCGTTCGAG
>JAHEMV010000100.1 GCA_024643455.1 Cytophagales bacterium | reverse complement strand
ATTAAAAGCAGAAGCTTCGGCAGGAGTGGCCGTTGGTGCTGAGTTTGACAGAAATGGACTAAAAGATGTTGTGGTAAAAGTAAATGCTGGTGTAAGTGCAGGCACCGATGTTATTGATGGTGGCAGTATGGCCGGTGTAGGAATAAGTGATTTATCGGCTGATGCCGGAGTACAGGGACAAGTAAGTTTAATCAGCGGAAAATCATCTGTGGAAAGTACCGGATTATTGCAAGGAGCATTTAAGAGGTAATAAAATGATAAAGGTAATTTTTCTTTTCCTGTTCACTATTTCGTTGGCAACATCCTTTGCCCAGAAAAATATGATTCCTGTTACACAATCTGCATTAACAGGAATAACATTGCCGGTTGGCAGCCTTCAGGATAAGAGGATGCTAAGTGTATCTGCCGCAAATTCACTGTTGGACATGGAAAGTAAAAAATCCGGCAGAACGGTGTCAACTACTGAAGTATTGTTAGTCCCGTCTGCCAGCGGATTTGATGCTGCTAAACTGGCAAGAGCGCTTTCTGATCTCGGATGGATAGTTTCAGTAAACGATGACGACCAGAAGTATGCCTGGTTGCAAAAGGGAAGCCAGTTTGTAATTATGTATTTCTCAAAGAATGCCAAGGAAAGCAGTTTGTATTTTGCTTTGGATGCTTCTGGTTCACATAATTCACAGGCCACTAATGTAAATGATGTACAAACTCCAGGTGAAGGAATTAATCAAAATCAGCAAATTGCTGATCCTTCCGCACAATTTCAACCAGCAGAATTTTCTGAGCAAAAAGAAACTTTTGACATCGTCACCTACAACCCGCCAAAAGATTGGAAAAAAGAGGTGAATGAAAATATTATCAGCTACAGTATTGTAGATAATCTTGCCAAAACCTGGTGCCAGATTGGTATAGTAAAAAGTACTATCAGTAAAGGAAGTATAGAACAGGATTTTAATAGTGAATGGACCGAACTGGCAGCCAAACCATTTAATATTACGGCACCTCCCCAATTATCGGAAATCACTGAGGCAGATGGATGGAAGATTCAAAGTGGCTCAGGTCAAGTCACTACCAATAATAATAAAGCAGCAGCCATTCTTACCACATTCAGTGGCTATGGCAGGTGCGTAAGCATTATTGCTTTAACCGGCAGCCAGCGGCATTTAAATGATATTGAAAGTTTTGTAAGCCATATTGAGTTGAAGAATCCTGATGGGGACCAACTATCATCAGAAGAAATAAATACAACACCGGTCCAGCAAACTTCAACTAGTAGCTTTGCTTTTACTACAACAAATTTCGATGATGGCTGGGTAGCCACTGAACAAGCGGACTGGGTACAGGTAACCAAAGGAGCCATATTGGTACTGATTCATTATCCGAATAAGCTGGCCGATGCCTATAATTCAGTGCTAATGGATGGTTTGAAAAACGCCTGGAATGTGCTCGTAGCACCCAGGTATAGTTCGGCTACTAATTTCGAATTTAAACCAATAATTGGCTGGCAATCTATTGAGTTTGCAGAAGCGGATGCGGTTGAATACGCCTCAGGAAAATCAGTTCATGTCGTATTGTTTAAAATGAATTATTCCAGTGGTAATGGGAAATATCTTGAGTTTATTACACCTGACAAGGCCTCCTTTGAACAGGAATTTGGCGCTTATCATCAAAATACCTATGGATGGGAGAAAATGGAAAATATGGCGAAGTATAACAAATTCCCAGTGGCTGCCACCGATCTTGCTGGCAAATGGACCAGTAATTTCTCAGGCGCCATTCAATATGTAAATGCCTCTACCGGTTTCGATGCCGGTATGAATACCAATGCATCAGCCGAAAATTTTTATTTCGGACCGGTCAATACATATAGTTGGGATCTGGCTGTTGCCAACGGCATGGTAGGGAATATTAAATTTCAAAGCGTAGAAGCAAAAGGGACTTTTTCATTGCCCAACAACTGGCAGATTATGTTTTCGGAAATTGAGGGTAAGCCGCGGACGTATAATGTATATTTTTCTTGTATCAAGGATCTGCGTGTTTTATGGTTGCAGGATACAGGCTACGGCGATTACCATGCGTATGCAAAAGCTGAATAAAATAATTTAAGCACTTGAAAGATAAAATATAAGTTATGAAAAAAATCAAAATTACTTTACTAGCCTTATTAATTGTAGCTTTTGCACGTGCCCAGGAAATTCCACGTCAGGATCTTGAAGACAGTGTCATTGGCTGGATGAAAGTCTACCATTTTAAAGGCGTTAAAGAGCCTCTTAAAGTGGATGACAAAGTTTATTCTGTTGCCCAGTTATCCATTGGGGATTCTTTAGCCAACTGGATGCAAGCAAGTTATATTCCAAAAGGTGGTTTGGGTGATGTCAAAAAGGCTGTTTCCACAAAATTAGGTTTGTACAATCAGCATACAGCCGGTCTTCCCCAGAGTTACGGGGCTTATGCAAAAACTTATGTTTTTTTAAAATACAATAGCAACCACAAGCTGATACCAGCAACCAATCTTGGTACTACCTGGAGTATCATGGCGAATGCAGTACCATCAGGTTGGGAGATCCGGGATCTCAGCAGCCCTCAGCAATGCTATTTTACATTGCCTTCCTTTGAAGCTTCACAAGATCCTGAATCAGTGAAAAAAATCCATGACCTGACTAAGACACCAAACCTGAAGCCATACATCAGTTTTTGGGTAAAGAACGTAGAAGCAGGAAACGGAACCGATTATGTTTTGCTTTGCAAAGACAATAAGTCACCTTTTGTTAAACTTACCAAAGGTGAATACCTTCAGATACTCGAGAATGCCTTGCCGGTAATTTATCAAAATGAAAAGAAAAATATCATTGAGAAAGAACAAGGCAACCAAAAGAACATCGACTATTTTGTTGGGTATTTAGATGCGAAAAATGAAAAGCGCATTGCCAATTTAAAAAGTACCAAAGAAAAGTATAATGACCGCATTGGAGAAACCGCACTAATTAGCGCACAACCTTCCATTACTGATTTAGAAACAGGAAAAGATGTATTCAGTAATGGCTATATATCTGATCCTGAATCCACCTCAGGTAGAGTGCCTGTTTACAAAATTGACCCAGTGATGGCAGAGCTTTGTAAAACCGATCATCCACAATGGATACTTGTTAGCTGGTGGTGGACCGCCAATGACCCGGCAGAAAAATACATGCACGAATCCATTATCAACAATTTTAATTTCGACTATGTATATAACTTTTTCTTTGACCCCGAAAAAGTAAAAAGTCAGCCATACAAACCACTTCGTTCGCCTTCATTTAAAGAAGCAGTGACAGTTACCAAAGCATCAGAATCCAGCAAAAAAATTTCAGCTGATCAGAGTACATTTTTCTTCGAAGATTTTTCAACAACCGGCATTGGTGAAAAACCAATTGGCTGGAAATCAAAATTAAATAGTGATGGTAAAAACTGTATTATTGCAACTCTTGATGGTGAATCCGGTAACTGGGTTCAGATAAAGGGAAATGAAGATTTGATTCCCAGCCAATTGAAAAAACCACTGCCGCAAAATTTCACCTTAAGTTATGATTTAATAGCCCCTCAAAATTTTACCTGGGGAGGAAAACGTTTAGCGTTTCAATTGTCGAAAGAAACATCACCGGGAAATGCCGAATCGTTTCTAAATATAGGAATACGTCCCGGTTTTGATGGAAGCAATGGAGAAGCGGTTATTGAAACTAAATTCACTTCCCCTCCCGGTTACCTGACCGGCACTAAATGGGAGGTTGTTCCCGGTTTTTCAAACAACAAAAAAAACAACCGGATTACTGTTACCATCAAAAAGATGGATGAAACCCTGCAAATATTTATCGACAAAAATAAAATAGCCGAATACGAAAAAGCGATTCCTTCAGCACTGTTATTTAATGCTATGTCATTTACTCATGTGAGCAGTGATGGGGAAACGGAAAAATATTTTATCAGCAATATTAGAATCACTAAAGATTAATTATTTTATGAATAGGATAACCCTCGCAACTTTTCTTTCATTCATACTGTCCTCGTCTGTATTTGCACAGCTTACACCTGAGCAAGGGATACAAGACAGTGTGATTGGCTGGTGGAGCAACAATAAATTCGATCACCTGAAACCGCAAACAGATCCGGTTGGAAAAAATAAAGAAGTGCAAGTAAATAAAATGCTTGACTGGATAAAGAAAAGCTACACACCTGTGGCAGGTCTCGGCACTTCCAGTCGTTTTATTAATAAGTTGGACTATGGCGTTTTATGTTATGTCTGGAATGTAAGTCATAAAAAAGAATGGACAGAACCCAATGGCAACTTCAGACCTATAGATGAAGAAAACACACCTTTCTGGATTGCAGCAAACAAGGTATTCGGCAGTTTTCCGATTCCGCTGTTTAAAAAAGCAAATGAATATTATTTTACCCTGCAGCCCGATGGCTATGGCGCTAACAGTCAGTCCTTAAGCAATAAAGAAGGAGGCGACCCGAGAATACATCCCAATGCATATAAATATCTTACCTGGAGCAATGACTGGCAAACGGTGTATATAACACCCAACAATAAATTGCCTTTTATTGCAATAACCAAAGGTGAACTGTTACAAAGGGCAGAAGAAAGCCTGGATAAACAACTGGCTGATGAACTGGAAGATGTAAAGGCAAAATGGCCCGACAATAAAAAAACTCAGGATGAAGTGATGGTTACCCGCAAACAAAAGATTGAAAAGTACAGAACCAATATTCAAAAACTAAGAGAACGGCATCAAAACAGTTTGAACGAACCCGCTGTGATAAGAGATATGCAGCCAACCATCTACAGCTTTGAGCTTGACCCGGATATTTTTAAAATTGATACACACGAAAAAGAACTGAAACACTATTACCAGGTGTATAAAGTGGAATCTGAACTATATACAAAAATGCAAAGTGATGTGCCACAATGGTTAGCGGTAGCTTTTCCGTATGAAACAAAAGAGCAGGGAAACCAACTTTACGAGCTGTATCTTTCCATGTCAGAAAACATGAATTATGATTACATCTATAATTATTTTTACAATCCCGAAAAAATGAAAGGCATTCCTTATTCACCTGCCAACGAAACACAATTGAAGGAAAGGCTGGATAATTACCGGGGAAAAAACAGCGTAACAATCAATCCGGTACCGGGCAATTCTTCAATGCCTCCAAATGGATATTTTTTTGACGATTTCTCCTCTGGTAGTGTAGGAAGTGAACCGAAGAATTGGTTTTTTAACAAGTATGGCAAACATGCCGTTGTAAACAGTGTAAAAGACATTAAAGGTAACTGGCTTCAGCCTGGCTACAATAATGCAGTAAGCCCCTCAATGTTAAAAACCCCATTACCTGAAAATTTCACTTTGGAATTTGACATCGCCACAGATGAATTTAATACACGTACCGGCGGTGCTGTAAAGTTATACCTGAGTACCTTCCCATTGATGAGCGACGGAGGGGAAAATAAAAACAAGCCAGGAACTTCCGTAGAATTGTTAATTACTTCCGGTAATGACGCCGAAAGCAATAACAATAACTTCATGGGTGCTGCTGAAATGGCAATCCATTCCAATCCTTCAGTCAATAAAGAAAATTATGTGGAGGGCATTTTTTCTAAAAACAGCCTAAACGAGTTTACCAATAGAAAGAGCATAGTACACATTTCACTTTCTTTCAAAAATGGTGAACTGAAATTGTTCGCTAACCAAAAACAGTTGGCTGTTTCGTCTGATTTTATTATGACCTACGGCAAACCATGTGTCAGCTGCAGCCTGCCTGCCAGCTCACGTTTCAATACCCTAAATTTTACAAATATCACCGATGATGCGGATAATGTGAAAGTGTATATCAGCAATATAAAAATCACAAAAGACTAACTATTGGAAGATGAAAGTATTACTTACAGTCATTTTGTGCTTATCTCTGCTTCATGTCTACGGTCAGGATTGCCAAACACAGGCTGCAAATAAGCCTTCCACTTTGGTTCGTTTTCAGGATGACATTATGAAGCCATCCGATGGATCAAGTGTAACAATCAATCGAGCTAAAATAGACCCACTGTTGGGCAAAGCAGAAAGTTGGGAAAAGGGAATCTTGAAAAACTTCACCGGAGCCAAGCTGGCATATTCGAACGATTATTTTTTTGATTTAGGAAGCGATGGATTCACGGATCAATTCTACAAAGCCACAGGAATTAAAGGTTTTTACAGTTCTAAAATGAGGTTCTATGCTTATTACTGTTATGAAAATGATAGTAAAATTTATACCGAAGAAGAAAGCGGATCATACTTAGGTGTCTATTTTAATAATGTCTTTGCCACCTCGCTATGTACTGATGTTGGCACATTTTTAATCAATGGGAAATACGCCTTTAAGATATTCGAAAAGAGCCACAGCGATGGCAGAATTGATTATTATGAGCAGCTTGCAATGTCAAACGTCAATGACACGCTCTACAAATCAAAAAATGAATTTATTATTATCCGCAATAGCGACCAGCCAGTTTTTATTCCCATAACCCGAAAAGAATACCTTGAACAAATGTTAAAAGATATTGATGGATATAAAGACAAACGCAAAACAGAACTAACAGAATTTTACCAGACACAAGTAAAACAATTTGAAGATGAAGTGAAGATCAAAAAAACTTATGACAAAACGTATACCGCAGAGAAAGAAGCATTGGAAAGAAGCCGGTATCTGGAAAAATGGACACCTGAAAATCTGGCTAAAGAGATTGAAAAGACAGAGCTTGAGGTAAAAGATGGCAAGGCCTTGATTCAACAATACCTGCAAAAACCTGAAGAATGGCTAAACCGATCCATAAATCAATTCTACTCCGGTTCTTCATACAAGGCTAACGGGTTGAAGGACTTTTTTGAAAGACTAGACGTAGGCAGTGGCCAAGAAACAGGTACACAGATTGTATCGCTGAATCCGGCTTATTTCAATAGTTCACTCGGTGCAGATGTTCCGCAATTAATTATGGTGTATTTGCCAAAGGGCAACTATCCACACATGAAAAAAGTGACGAATCTGATACATCAACCCGGAGCTTTGTCTCCATTGGAATCTATGTTGAATTCAGGAAAACTACCAGTTGAACCATTGCCTTCAACAGCATCAACTTCCGCTTATACTTTGTCCTTTTTGCCAAAACTTAATGATTTAAGCCCGTTGACTCTTCCGGCTGATATGAAGTCGTCAGTTGTTCCTATAATTCCTTCTAATTACCCTCCAACTACTGCCAGATTAAATTTTGAAACTCCTACACTTTCACCCAACCTAAATCAATTACCTGTACAACCTTTTACCACAGAGGCGTATAAAAATTATGTGCAGGAATTATATACAAAGATTTCAGCTGCAATAAAACCCGAAGAGAAAGCGAAAGCGGATGATTATTTAGGGAATAAAAAACTAACGCAATCAAAAGATATCAGCAATACTGCTCTGGCATCATGGTTACAAAATTCGCCAAAAGTCAGTTTGTATTTATACAGCAAGGCACTTTCTGTCAATCCGTCTGATGCACTGGCGGCAAATAATTTTTCAGCCTTCTTAATGATGGGTGGGCTGCCTGAAAAATCCATTCCGATACTGGAGCATTGGAATAAACAGAAACCCGATGAACCAACTATCCTCTGCAATCTTGGCAATGCTTATTACCGCCTGGGAGATATGACTAATTCATTGAAATATCTGCAGCAATGTGTACAGAAAGACAGCTTAAACCCAACTGCTAATAAGATACTTTGTATGATGTATTTGAAAAGGGGCGATGTTAAAAAAGCTGAAGAACATGGAGTAAGGTCGATTACAACCTGCATCGATGAGCAAGTGATATCAATACTCCGACAGTTAAATAACAAAGTAAAGGCCGGTGATATAATGAGCAGTTTCCCACCGATGCCTGAAAAGGAATTTCCTATGCTGGAACGTATCAAATTACCGGCCATGCCAACACGGCTGGATGATATGGAACAGTTTGCCATAGAACTTAACGCAATAAAGGAATCAATAAAAATGACCATCGCAGATATTGAAGCCAATACGCCAAAAGTAAGTGAGGATATTCAGCAAAAGATATTAATGTCAAGTTTCAAAAACGGTATATCAACTATGCGTTTAAAGGCGCAATACATTATTATGGATGGAATGCAGACTTACGAGACGGAAAAAATTCAAGAGGCTGATGTATTCGCTTATCATCTGAAAAAAATGAATATACCTTATAATATCAAAGTAAATGGGATACAAAAAAAATATAATGACCAAATAAATAAACTGGAAGGCGGCGAGGCAGGTGATGAAGATAAAATTGCAGCTCTGGAACTGGCAAAATGCAAAGAGCTTAACGCTGAAACGGATGTGTACCTTGCTGGTTTATCACGTTTGGTAAACCAATATGCTGCCCGACAGGAATATATTTCCTGTAAATTTTTTAGAGATTATGCTAACTGGGTACCCTACTGGATGCCTGAATCAAGCATTTCGTTCCCGTCTATTGAAAGAGATTATCTGAAGGATGTTTTGAATATACTTGGAGAGTACAAGGTTGTTAAAAAAGCGGATTGCTCTTTTTTTGAACCATTGCCAGAAAAAGACGGAACGCTTCAAAAATGGGAAGAAGAGTATTGTGCAAACTTCAAAGGAAAAATTGGTATTCCTCCAGCTAAACTGGTCTGGAATTGCAATTCCTGGGGTATAGAAGCCGGTGAAGGTATTGTTGGGGGCATTGGAATGAATTATGCCGATGATGGATCCTTTGAAGATGTATCTTTTGAACTTGGATTTGGAGCAAACCTGAGCCTGGGAACTGAACATATTGCTCAAATAGGTGTCAGTGGATCAGCAAAAGAATTTGTAAAAATAGGGGCCGACAAAACAACCGGAAACTGGGAAGTAAAAGATGCTGGTGTTAAAGGAGAAATTTCAATTGAAGGAGAAATTGGCAATGTTAGTGGTGAAGTGAAAATAATTGAAGTAACCGCTGGATATAATTCCGGTGTTAATAAAGAAGGTGTTATTATACCAATACTTAACCTCAAATAAAATATCCTGTTTTGCGGGATAATTAAAGTACCATGTAAAATTTTATAAACCGTAGAAATATGAAATCAATTTCGTTCTTGCTCATTCTTTCTTTCTCCTCAATTTGTTTATTGGCACAAACAGAAACTTTCGACCTTGCGACTTATACCCCACCGATGGGTTGGAAAAAAGAAGTGAAGGAAAATATGGTCAGTTATACTAAAACAGACAATGTTAAAAGAACCTGGTGTCAGATTGGTATTTACAGGAGTACAACAAGCAAAGGAGGTATTGATTCAGATTTTGAAAGTGAATGGCAGCTGTTGGTTGCTACTCCTTATCAAATTCAGACCGCACCCAAGTCAGGCGGGATACAGGAAGCCGAAGGATGGGAAATTGAAGTCGGTTCCGGAACATTTACTTTTAATAACAGCGACGCCCAGGCAATACTCTCGGTTATAAGCGGCTATGGCAGGGTTGTGAGCATCATAGCCATTAACAACAGCCAGGATTACCTGAACCAGATACAAAATTTGCTTGAATCAGTCAACCTTACTAAGCCGGATAACAATTCAGTTTCTGATACGAATATCATCCCGGCATTTCCGGAAACCTCAAATACAACTGCAAACCAGTCTGGCCTTACATTTTCCACCACTAATTTCGATGATGGATGGACAAGCAACATAAAAGAAAACTGGGTCGAAGTAACCAAGGGCAGCATTAAAGTGCTCTTGCACTATCCAAAAGATGGAACTATTATCCAGGCAGACCCTGAACCACTAACCAATGCAGCCTGGAATATCCTAGTCGCTCCCAGATACAGCAATCTGAATAATTACAAAACAAGTTACATTGAGGATTATAGACGGCCTTATTTTGGTGTGGGCTATGCTACGGAAAACGAAACCGGCAAATCAGTTTTTATTGTACTTTTCAGAAGAGGTGGCGGATGGTATGAAGTGGTGACACCTGACAACAATTCCTTTACACAGGAGTTTGGGTTTAATCCAGAAACGATAAGATGGGGATCGATTTCAGAATATATGGGTGGATGGGTATTGGACAATAATCAGGGCAACACTGTCAATGCGGATCCGGAGGTTTTTGACAGATTAGAAAAAATGGCTAATTACAACAAATTTGCCGTATCAGCTTCCGATCTTAATAACACAGGAGAATGGAAAGACTCCTTTTCCAGCAATACATTTTATGTCAATTATTACACAGGAGCTTCTGCCGGCATGAGTACTTATTCCTCGTCGGCATGGTTTGTATTCAAAGACGACTATAAATACCATTGGGAACTAGTTGCGGCAAATTCGTACGGTGGAGCAATGGATGTAGCACAAGCTAAAAGTGATGGTACTTTTGAATCACCTAATAACTGGCAACTGTATTTTTCTGACATGGAAGGGAAACCCAAAACATTTGATGTCTATTTTTCAGCCATTAAAGGCGGAATGGTTTTGTGGATGAACGATGCAAAATCTCCGGGGTCAGGAATTTTTACCGGATTTTCTTTGTCGAAATAAACAGCACAAAATATTTGCGTCAATGCAACTGTGCAGGCGCACCTTAGTAATGTGCGCCAAAATATCCAACTTAGGTAAAAATTTTTATTTGCTTCTTTTTACTAAAGACCTCACTTCTTTCTTTCTATTTGCTAAAATCCTGTTTTTAGGGGATTGTTCGGAAAGTTTTATTCACTCATCTTCGTCAATAACAAAACCATGTACTAAAATGAAAAATCTACAGGATCAAACACGCAGAAGGTCAGTCACTAACCTTACAAAGAAGTTTTTAATCGGATGTTTTTTAATGATTACTCCGGTATTGGTAAATGCACAAAAAAACTATATATATATAAAACTAACCGATGCATCGGGACAACAAATTAAAGGAGAAGCCACCATAAAAGGATTTGAGCGAAGCATAGAAGCTTTAACTTTTGCTTCTGGAGGCAAAAACAATACTGATCTCAACTTTACAATGAGTATCAGCGGAGCATCAGCCACATTGAAAAAAGCATTGAATGGTGGCGAAAGTCTTCCCAATGGACTCGTGGTAGTACAGTCGCCCAATGGCACGTACGTGCCCGTGACCAATTATACCATTACTATGGAAAAAATTGATGTTTTGGATTGCAGCGAATCCATGGGCTGCAATAATACATTGATCACTAATGTAACGCTCAGAGCAACCCGAATAGGCTGGACCTACTATCAGACGCCAAGAACTGGAGGAACGAGGACTGTTTCCAACAAATACGGCTGGGATGCCAGTACTAACGCAGCGTGGTTGAATTTCTAAGAAATAATTACCGCAATAGTATAATACCTATTTTTTCAATTGATACAAATCAATGAGTCAATGGCTATAAAATCAAAAGATCAGCGGATTTTTCCTGAACTGCCAGTTATTTATTTCCAAAGAAAAGTGAATAACCTGTTGCTGTTCATGTTGATTTTTAATTTTCAACTGTTAGCCCAATCAACAATTGATAGTGTGCCAAACCAAAAGCTAATCACAGGAAGTTATGTTTCCAATCCGGATAACCTTCTCGATTCGCCTACTGTTACGATTATCGATACGTTACTTCATTCTCTCGAAAAAAGCACAACTGTACAGGTGTCGGTGGTAGCACTGGAGTCTATTGGTAGTGCTGATGTATTCAATTTTGCACAGCAACTTTTTGTAAAATGGGGTGTAGGACATAGTGAAAATGATAATGGCTTGTTGATTTTATTGGTGAATGATAGCCATACTATACGATTTCATACCGGATTTGGTCTGGAGGGCGTGCTGCCCGATATCCTTTGCAAGCGCATTCAACAACAATTCATGGTCCCGGAGTTTAAAAATGGAAATTTGAATACCGGTATGCTTGCGGGAGTGAAACAGGTTGAAAAAATTCTCACCGATCCGACTTATGCTGCGGAGCTTACTGCTCCTGAAGCAGAGGAACCAAGTAGCTGGATCAGCTTTATTACCTTTCTAATCATCTTTTGTGCGCCTGTAGTGATTATCATTTTCATTATCAAATCTACAAAAGGACGGTTTGCTGATTCGGCAAGACCTGAATTTACCCCCTATCCTGAAATGCGGCTTAAACGTTTGACATGGATCTTTGAGTTTGCCTTGATGCCTGTAATGATCGTTATATTTTTTGGGCTGGATGCAGGTGATAATACACCGGTGTGGTGTTTCATTACGCTTTATATGTATTTCATGGCTACACAGTTTCTGAGGTTGTGGCGAATGCGGATGGTGATTCATCGTCTTTTATTGGTTCAGGACTATTACGAGATTGTGGAATTCATACGAAAAGACCAGCTCTACTGGTTAGGTATTGCAATGCTGTTTCCGTTCCCTTTTTTCGTATACTTTTTTTATCATCTTACGCGAAAACACCACTATCGGAACCATGCCAGGTTATGCAAACAATGCCATGGTAAAATGAGAAAATTGAGTGAGAAGA
>JAHEMV010000099.1 GCA_024643455.1 Cytophagales bacterium | reverse complement strand
GCAAAAATCCAATATCCTTATTGCTCAATGGAACTATGGGACGCGCAAGATAGATCTGCTTAAAGTCTCGTCGTTGTTCTAATGCACTGGCTAATGCAAGGAGCGTTTTCCCGGTACCAGCAACTCCACTGATTGAAACTAATTTCACATCAGGATTCATCAGGGCATGTATGGCAAATGTCTGCTCTGCATTGCGTGGTTTTATACCACTCACAATTCTTTTTTCTACCAATTCCATAAGGTTGGTTGTCGGATTAAAATATCCAAGGCCCGATTTTCGAAGGCTTTTCAGGATAAAGTAATTGTGAGCTACAGGTTTTTTCTTTTTTAAAAAGGCTTTTATATCGACATTCTTTTGCTCATATAGGGTATTTATTAATTCCGTATTAGCATTTTCAATTACGGATTTACCAGTATAAAGTGTGTTTACATTCTTTATTTTACCGGTTTTATAGTCTTCGGCAAGGAGATTAAGTGCTTTGGCTTTTAAGCGCAGGTTTACATCTTTGGTAACCAGAATTACATTGTAATCCTTATTTTCAACTTGCAACTGTAGCGCAGCATTTAATATTTTATGATCCGGTTTTTGTTCGTCAAAAATCTTCTCGGCATCCATCTCACTATGTGAAGACATGAGTACCTTAAATCTTCCTCTGTTTTTACCATTTATGGGGATCCAATTCTGGAGCTTTTGTCCTTTTGATATTTTTTCAATGATCCGGATAAATTCTCTTGCTTCAAAATTTTTAATGTCATTCCCTTTTTTGAAGTTGTCCAATTCTTCAAGGACAGTGATGGGTATGGCCACATCATGCTCTGCAAAATTCATGATGGCATCATGAGAATAAATGATCACGGATGTATCGAGAACGAATATCTTTTTCTCCTTAATTGTGTCTGTCATTTGCATTTTTCATTTTCATTGAATAAAAGTCAGCATTTTCGCCGATCTCGATCTTTAAAATATTTGATATTACTAATTGAATTAAGATTTGGGAAGCCTTGTTTTTTGATAAACCAGAAATTTCCATGAATGTATGAAGCGAAATTTTTCCATGTTTTTCAATAAGCTGAAAAAGTAATTGCTCATGATCTCCAAGAGGAATAGGGATAGATTTTTTTGTTTTGGATCTTTTGAGAATTTCTACCATTTCCCTGCTGGCCTGAATACTTTTGTCCATTAACCGGACATAAGCTTTACCTCTTTTTGCAGGATCTTCAAGATAATAAATGGGTTTTTTACGATTTTCAAAAATCCTATAGTGCAGTACACTCCGTTTTCTATTTATCGGGATTACCTCAGTCTGATATCTAATTCCTGGTTTTATATGCGTTTTAATAGCATTTTCGATCACAAATTTTTCTTCATCAGCAAATTTGAGTCCCGAAATTTTGCCATCATCATCAACTCCAACAAACAGTTGGCCACCTTCGGTATTTGCAAAAGCCACCATTTCTCTTACAATTTTTTCCGGGAAGGAAGCTTTCAGCTTAAACTCCAATAGCTGACCTTCCCCTTTGCTTACCAAGTCTTCAAGCTCTTGTAGTTTCATATTCTAAAAAGCAAAGCTAAATAATAAAATAACTTTGCTATACACTATACCTAAAAATCAATTGCAAATTTTTCTAACCTATATCTGATAGAAATCCTTCATCAGGATCATCCGATTTTGGAGCAGTAAACATGCTACTCAACAGGTCTTTGAATGTCAGCCCGGTTGTAAAATATTTTTTGCTGATCATACTATATTCCGCCAATCCATGAAGTGCAAATTCCATGAAATATAATTTTTCCAACGCAGGGATATTTTTCACATAGGTATCGACAAGAGTCCCCAATCCTGGAATTTCCAGCAAAAGTTGTTTGTATTGTGTTTCAGGCAGATCGTTAAGAATATCTACCTCATTTCCTTCACTAAACCAGTCAATAATCTTTTTGTATGGGTTGTTGGTCTTTTGTTTTCTGATGCTGTCAGGGTCAGGGAAATGCGTTATAAACTGAGATCGGATGGCCTTGCCTAATAAGTCTTTAGCCACAATACCGGGGCCTTCCTGTTCACCCTCATAGACCAACTCTACTTTTCCGGTAATCGCCGGGATGACACCACTAAAGTCAGAGACGCGAATAAAGGCCTTTTTTTCGTGGTTTATGATCAGTCTTCTTTCAGCCGCACTTTTCAGGTTTTCAAAAGCTGAGATAGTCAGTCGAGCAGAAACACCACTTTTTTCGTCGATAAATTCACTGCTTCGTGCTTGAATAGCAATTTCTTCAATCAAGTCGCGAGCATAATCATTAATGATCACTACAGCTTCCTGATCTGCTTTTTTAGATGCTTCCTGCTCTGTAATTTTTTTGCCGATCTCAATGCTTTTGGGATAATGCGTGATGATCTGGCTATCGATTCTATCTTTAAGCGGGGTGACGATGCTCCCTCGATTGGTATAGTCTTCAGGATTTGCTGTAAATACAAACTGGATATCCAACGGCAATCTCACTTTGAATCCACGAATTTGAATATCTCCTTCCTGAAGAATATTGAATAATGCAACCTGGATTCTTGCCTGGAGATCAGGCAATTCATTGATAACAAATATTCCACGATTCGATCTTGGGATTAGTCCATAGTGGATAACACGCTCATCTGCATAATTCAGTTTTAATGAAGCTGCTTTTATCGGATCGACATCACCGATCAGGTCAGCTACAGAAACATCAGGTGTAGCGAGTTTTTCCGAATAACGTGCAGATCGATGCATCCAGGATATTGGCGTTTGATCTCCCTGGTCGGTTATCATTTCTTTACCGAAAGTCGAAATCGGATTTAATGGATCATCATTCAATTCCGAACCATGGATTACTGGCACATATTCATCCAATAGATTGACCATTAGCCTGGCTATTTTTGTCTTTGCTTGTCCTCTCAAGCCAAGGAGGTTAATGTTGTGCATGGACAAAATAGCTCTTTCCATGTCTGGAATTACCGTTTCGTCATATCCCCAAATTCCTTCAAATGCGGTATCGTGATTTCTCAGTTTTGCGACCAGATTGTCCCGTAATTCTTTTTTTATGGATTTTGATTGATATCCAAGGCGCTTTAGTTCGCCGAGTGTTTTTATAGATTTAAGTTTTTCCTTTGGAATATCATTGATATTCATAGTTGATGAGTTTATTTAAAAATGTTTTTTTCTGTTTTTTCGGTAATCTTCAAAGACCAGGCTTCCGAGGCCCTGTAGGCCACTATAATAAGCACTGCCATTATTAACTTTAGTAAAATCCTGTATAAATTCACGGAGATAAGGATCCGTTGCAATCATAAAGGTTGTAACAGGGATATGGATTTTTCGACATTGCGCTGCCAAATTCAGCGTTTTATTGATGATTTTACTATCCAAACCAAAACTGTTTTTATAATATTTGATTCCCACCTTCATACAAGTGGGCTTCCCATCCGTAATCATGAAAATCTGCTTATTTGGATTTTTTCTTCTACGTAAAAGATCCATGGCAAGTTCAAGGCCTGCTATAGTATTAGTATGATATGGTCCTACTTCCAGATAGGGGAGGTCTTTTATTTCAATTTGCCAGGCATCATTACCAAATACGATAATATCTAATGTATCCTTTTTATAATTTTTAGTAATTAACTCAGCCAATGCCATAGCCACTTTTTTTGCTGGAGTGATGCGATCTTCCCCATAGAGGATCATGGAGTGTGAAATATCAATCATTAATACGGTTGAGGTTTGTGCTTTGTGTTCATTTTCCACAATTTCCAAATCTTCTTCAGTAAGATGAAAATCGTCAAGTCCATGGTTGACCTGGGCATTTTTTATGGACTCGGTTATGGAGATCTGACCCAGGTTGTCGCCAAAACGAAAAGCCCTGCTATCGGTGCTTTTTTCATCTCCAAGGCCTCGAGTGGTTGTGGTGTGATTCCCTTTTTTTGATTTTTTTAGCTTACCAAAGATTTCTTCTAAGGCACTTTTTCTTATTTCTTGTTCACTTTTAGCGGTAAGAGACAATGTACCTTTTTGTGCATCTTCCTTAATGAATCCTTTGTCTTTTAAGTCTTGAATGAAGTCACCAATACCATAGGTGTCATTGGTAAGCTTGTATTCCTTATCCAGATTGGTCAACCAACTAAGTGCCTCAGAAACATTCCCTGACGTCATCAAAATCAATTGTTTGAAAATGTCATTTAGTTGCTCAAAACCATGTTTAGCAGCATTTTTTGGCGGGACATATTTCGAAAATTTAAATCCTGACATATAATAATTGGCTTGTTATTTATAATAATAGTGCTTTAAGTTTGGAAAGCGAATAGTTAATTCATCATTAAAACTGATAACTATAGTATAATTGTTTTGTACAGATTACTTTTTTTTTGTTACTGATGTAATTTTTACTTGGCTTAAAACAGGTTTAGTTGGTTACATGAATTTAATTTTACACATAAATAATTGCATTTAAAACGGATAAATTATGAAATATGTAGTGGTGGTCTTGGCAATTGTTTTTACTTGTTTGATGGGGTCTTGTACACAACGCACATGCCCAACTTATACCAAGGGTTTAAAAGAAGTTCCTCAGGAACAACAAGTAAAGACCAATATAGATAAAGAAGTATAATATCAACGATTAATCGTTGATTGGAGATATTAAAAACAGTGTATTTATAGATTTGTTGTTATGTCAGATTTAAGCCTTTTCATAAGGCTTTTATCTTTTTCAGGTGATTTTAAATAAAAAAAGGGAGCTGATATCAGCTCCCTTTTTTCGTATAGCTTTTTTTGAATTATCCATTCATAGAAATCAGGAACTCCTCATTATTTCTTGTCCCTTTCATTTTGCTAAGTAAAAACTCCATGGCTTCTACTGAATTCATATCGGACATATATTTCCTTAAAATCCATACCCTTTGCAGGAATTCCTGATCAAGAAGTAATTCTTCTCTTCTTGTACCAGATGCAGGCACATCAATAGCAGGATAAACCCTCTTATTAGAAAGTTTTCTATCCAATTGAAGTTCCATATTACCGGTACCTTTGAATTCTTCGAAGATCACTTCGTCCATTTTTGAGCCAGTTTCGATAAGAGCTGTTGCGATGATGGTTAAGGAACCTCCATTTTCGACATTCCGTGCAGCTCCAAAGAATCGCTTTGGCTTATGAAGTGCATTAGCGTCAACACCACCGGAAAGAATTTTTCCTGATGACGGAACGACAGTATTATATGCCCTTGCTAATCTTGTTATGGAATCCAGCAGAATTACTACGTCATGTCCACATTCCACCATTCTCTTGGCCTTCTCCAGAACGATACTAGCAACTTTTACATGTCGCTCAGCCTGTTCGTCAAATGTAGAGGAGATTACCTCAGCTTTAACGCTTCTGGCCATATCCGTAACCTCTTCTGGTCGCTCATCAATGAGTAAGATCATAAGATAAACTTCCGGATGGTTTTCTGCGATGGCGTTGGCAATATTTTGTAGAAGCACGGTTTTACCAGTTTTTGGCTGGGCGACGATCATACCTCTTTGTCCTTTCCCAATTGGAGCAAACATATCCATGATTCGGGTAGAATAATTGCCCGGGGCTCCACTCAAATTTAATTTTTCTTCTGGGAAAAGTGGAGTAAGGTATTCAAATGGAACCCTATCCCGAATTTCTTCAGTGGTCTTTCCATTAACGGTACCAACTCTGAGTAGTGCAAAATATTTTTCACCATCTTTTGGTGGTCTTATCTGTCCTCTGACAATATCCCCTGTCTTTAAGCCAAATAATTTTATTTGGGATGGGGATACATAAATATCATCCGGACTGGCTAAATAATTGTAGTCTGAAGAACGTAAAAAACCATAGCCATCCTGCATGATTTCCAATACTCCTTCATTTTCTATAGCGCCATCAAATTCTTTGATATTTGGTCTTTTGGGTTTTTTCTGCTCAAACCTGTTTTCTTTGACATGCTCTTTTTTTGATTCCTCAGTCCGTGGAGGTTTTGGCCCTCCAGTATTGAAGGTGACAAGAGAAGGATCAAAATCCAGGGAAAATGATTCCAGTAAATCTTCGGCACTCATCTCATAGCCTTGTTCGCTTGATTCGCTGGGTTCTGAAGGTTTTACCGGAGCTTTTTCTTCCGGTGTTTTTACATTTTCTCTTTTAAAACTGAGTTTTTTCTTTTTCTCCTCAAAAGGAGCGTCAGGCCTCTTTTTTTTCTCCTCAAAAGGAGTGTCAGGCCTCTTTTTTTTCTCCTCAACAGGGGCTTCAGGTTTCTTACTTTTTTTCTCAACAGGGCTTTCAGTAGGCTCGTCTTCGGTAGGGTTGGATGCTTGATAATCAAGAATTTTATAGATTAATTCTTTTTTAGGAAGTTTTTTGTAATTATCAAGCCCTAGCTCCTCTGCAATGTCTTTCAGTTCTGAAAGCAACCGCACATTTAAATCTTGAATTGTGTACATTTATTTTAATAATGAGTCTTTAGGAGAGAATACTCCTTAAAGTTTTGGATTAATTGTTTTTGAAATAATTGATTTATCTAAAAGATATCAGAAATTCTTTCGGGATTTTTATAAAAAGAAAAAATCTATTGAAGTAAATTTTATGCAATAATAGACTACCCGTGATTAATAGTCAAGTATTTCCGGCAAATTTCGATTTTCATCACGTCATATTCGACAAAATGTATAAGTTCATTATACAAAAACCTATACATTTGTGAAAATTTTACGATATGCTAAGAATTGCAGATATCAAAAACGACAAAGAAAAAGTAGTAAGCGGCCTTGAAAAGAAGCGCATTGTCAACGCTGCTGAACAAATAGATGCCTTGCTTGCTCTTGATGAAAGCAGGAGAAATACACAATTGGAATCTGATTCGGTTTTGAATGAACTCAATTCAATTTCAAAGCAAATCGGTGCTCTGATGCAAAAAGGGGATAAGGCTGGAGCTGAGAAAGTAAAAGTTCAGATCGGAGAACTGAAATCTAAAAGTAAAGTCCTTCAGGATCAGCTTAAATCTATAGAGGCAGAGTTGTTGCAAACACTATATAGTTTACCAAATAGTGCACATGAAAAGGTGCCAACAGGAACTTCTTCCGAAGATAACGCGGTAGTACTGGAAAAAGGAAAGATTCCTGAGTTGTCGGACGCTGCTTTACCGCATTGGGAACTTATTGAGAAGTATGATATCATAGATTTTAATCTGGGGAATAAAATTTCAGGAGCAGGGTTTCCTGTTTATAAAGGAAAGGGAGCTAAAATTCAACGCGCATTAATAAATTTTTTCCTTGACGAAGCAACTAAGGCAGGATTTGAGGAAGTGCAGACTCCAATTGTCGTGAATTCCGATTCTGGCTATGGTACAGGACAACTACCAGATAAGGAAGGTCAAATGTATGGGATTGTCGACAGCAATTTGTTTCTTATCCCTACAGCTGAGGTGCCAATAACCAATATTTATCGTGATGTTATTGTCAAAGAAGAAGATTTACCAATACGCAATGTGGGATATACACCTTGTTTTCGCAGAGAGGCAGGTTCATGGGGAGCGCATGTACGTGGTTTGAATCGTTTGCACCAATTTGACAAAGTGGAAATTGTCCAAATTACAAAACCGGAGGATTCTTACAAGGCCCTTGAGGGCATGTGCACCTATGTGGAAAGCTTATTGGAGAAGTTGGAACTTCCATTCAGGAAGCTTTTGCTGTGTGGCGGAGATATGGGATTTACATCGGCAATGACTTATGACATGGAGGTGTACTCTGCAGCGCAGAAAAAATGGTTGGAGGTGAGTTCAGTGAGCAACTTTGAGGCTTATCAGGCAAACAGGCTGAAGTTAAGATATAAGGAAGATGGTAAAAAAATAACATTACTCCACACTTTAAATGGTAGTGCGCTGGCTCTCCCAAGGATTGTTGCTGCTATTTTGGAAAACAATCAAACGGATGAATATATCTCCGTTCCAAAGGTGCTTCAGAAGTATACTGGATTTGATCGTATTGATTGACAATATAAAGGTTAATCTACGGATTCCAGGATGGACATAAAGGAAACGTGCCTGTATTTAAACGCCAGGTTGTGCGCTTCGACTATTTTTGAAGCATAATTTTCTAAATAGAAATTGACTTTTTCAAGAGAGTTCGAAAAAAACTGGACAGAATAGGTTAGGCCATCATTTTCTGTTTCGGTTAATAACCTGAAAATTTTGTATTCCAAAAACGGTCCTTTTTCCATGACAAATGGAAAGTAATATTTTTGCATCCAGTCAAACCATTCGTCTTTGATCTCAGGCTCTATGTTGAAGGTGATATTGTACAAGATCATAATGTTGGAATCAGAATCTCAGGTAAAGTAGCTGAATTTGAACTTCAAAGACAAATGTTATGGTGCCAGGACTGAGATTAAAAATAGGAAAGGGGCAAAATTCCATGGAATTTTGCCCCTTTTTTGTTATTCAATTATGCAGTTAGTTTAATCTCTGTTTACTGAGCTTCCGCCTCCTTTTTCAATTTCGACGTCTGCTTCTCCCCGATACGTTACATTGCTGGCACCATTACTTTTTATAAGCAAATGGTCCGTGGCAAATACCCGGGCTGTTGCAGCGCTATGGGTTTCTACTTCAGTTTCATTGACACTGAAATCGTAAGCATTGAGTGTGGAAGCCCCGGAAACTTTTGCAACTAGTTTGTCTCCTGAACCACTTAATTCTAACTTAGAAGCGCCATCAATTTCTATATTAGTTGAAGAAGCATCCACATTTACAGCGGCATAGGCAGCTCCATGGAGATTGATATCGAGAAAATCTTCTGAAAATCCATCAACATAGGTTTTACTGGCTCCTCCTAGTTCAACAGCGGTAAGTTCAGGCATTGTGATGTATATTTTAATTTCATCATTATCCCGGTTGAATTTGCTTTTATTCCCTGTATAATCGAACGTTATCACAGAACCAGTTTTTTCAACTTCAATTTCATCTACGTAGATTTTTCTTCCGTTTACAACAACACTATAATCGTTTCCTTTTTTAATATTAACGCTAAAAGCGTCGCTAACATCCACTTCAGAAAAATCTACAATATTATGTTCCTGCGTGTAACCAGAAATATCCCAATCTTCACTTTCTCTGTGTTCGTCCGATTCGACTTCCTCAGGGCAGGTTATACATTTCAATTTTGATGAATCAAAAGCCCAAACATTCCCGGGCATATCGCTATCACTATACCCTTCCCTGAAAAGAAAACTTCCGATGAGGTACTTCATATTTTCATCCAAAATAAACTTTTGTCCAATAGGCATATACAATGTAAGCTCTACATGCTGTTTTCTGAACCCCATCATTCCATCGAAATTCAGATTGGAGTCAAAGGTAAATACCGAGTCCTGAACATTAAGTCCGTATTTGATCATTTTGGCACTAGCCACGGCTTCTATTCTTGATGCTCCGGAAGCAACGAATTCCTGTTCAAGTTTTATTACCGTATCTTCATAGCTTCTGATACGCATGGAGACCAGATCAAACTCATCATTGCCAATGTCATTTAAATTGAGTACTACAGTTTTTCCGATCAAATCATATCGTTGAACATCTGTAAATCGACCATCCTCCTTAAAATTCCTAATATAGGATGGGATGGTAAAGCTCAAAATAATGATACTGATTAACCATAGAGCTAGAATAGACCAGCTTGCCTTTGCATTCATTACTTTCTTTTTCATTAGAATCATAAAACCCAGAATGGACAAGTAAAATGCCGGAATAATAAGAGCTAGTCCGAGCGCAATACCTGGTATGATTGGCATTTCATTTTTTATTATTTCGAAGGGGAATGGATACATGATGTTTAAATCGCCACCAGCGAATAAACCTATCATGACGCCACCAGCAATTAGCACAGCCAAAACACCACTTATACCAATAATGGCTATCAAAACTCCAAGAACCACACGCAAAGCTTCAACGATAAAAGACATGAATGGACCCAAAGCTCGTGAAAGAAACTCAAATAAAGCTGCTATCAGTCGGAATGGGAAAAGCAATACTTTTACAAGAATGTTTTCATCACCTTCTGTAACTTTCAAACTCTTTTTAATATTCGATTCGATGTTACTCAGGGTAACAGGTTGGCCCTGCATTTCCATTTTATCTGTCAGCGTTTTGGCTTCAGGAAGAATGATCCATAGTATGATATACAAAACGAGTCCGGTACCGGCAACAAAAATGCTTGCGAAAAACAAAATCCGAATGATTACGACATCCACACCAAAGTAAGCGGCAATACCACTGGCAACGCCACCTAAAACTTTTGCGTCCGGATCTCGATACATTTTTTTGATCTTTTTCTTTTCCTTCAATTCATCCGATGCTGGAATTACTATCCACATGACGATATAGGCTAGGAAAAGAAATCCAGCTACTGATGGGAGTATCGATACACCAAAGAATAAGGATACATAAAGTAATCGAATCCAAAGCGGATCTGTATTGAAATAGAATGCGATTCCTGAAATTACACCTGCCAATAACTTACGGTTATTGTCGCGATAAAGTCTTTTAGAGAATAATTGTTCCTCCTGAGTCTCACTTTCATCATGAACTTCATCCTTAGATGAAATATAACTGGCATCTTCCTCTGCAGCCTGAAAATCTTTTATGCTTCCCATGGTTGCAATCAAAATTTCGACGTCATCCAAGGCAATTACCTGTTTTCCGTCTTTTAGTTTTGATAAAAATATTTCAGCGATGCGCGTTTCTATATCTGCTATAATCTCAAGACTATCTTCGAATGTGGAAAAATATCTATTGATGGATTCCAGATATGCTTTAAGCTTATCATACCCATCTTCCTCTATGTGAAATATGATTCCGCTAATATTGATACTTATATTCTTTTTCATCGTTTTGCTTATTTAGAGGTATTGGTTTTGTTGGCTGAATCTGATTTTATGATTTTATTGGTAGATTCAATCAGTACATCCCAAGTATCATCTAACTGACTTAAAAAGTTTAATCCCTCTTCTGTGAGTTTGAAGTACTTTCTTGGGGGTCCGGAAGTGGACTCCACCCATTTATATTCGACAAGGCCTGCTTTTCGCAGTCGTGTTAAAAGTGGATATAAGGTTCCTTCCACAACAATAATTTTAGCAGACGTCAATTCTTCAAGCATATCGGAAGCATAAACTTCACCTCTTGAAATAATGTGTAATATACAAAACTCAAGAATGCCTTTTCTCATTTGGACCTGCGTGTTTTCTACTTTCATAACCATGATACAGTACGTTTCTTAAGTAATGATACGGAATAGTACCTTGTATAGCCAAGTACTAAGTAAAAAATATTAGCTTGTATTAAATATTCTTTATAAAGTCCTAAAAAAGTATGCATAAATATAACTATACCAACAAAAAATCAAATACTATTTTATATGCAGCACACAGTCATCGGTTGGTTTTTTAATTTTATTTTGCACAAAGCCAATTTTGAGATTCTGAAAAAGTAAAACATCAACAACTGTAATAGTTACAATTACGCTCAAATTTCTCAGGACAAATTTTTGACATCTATCAATAAATAAATAGATATTTTTCCGATCAAAGGATTTAGTTATGTAGCGACATCCAAAGTAGAGACCCGGAATTAGACAAATGCTAGATTTATCACGTCTAAAAACCTGAAGCGTTTAATGGTTACAGAATTACCCCAACATAGATAAAAAGAATGATGATGTTATTACTTTTGCAGAATTGTTTAAATCATAAACCGGATTGAGGGGATTTTTAATATTCATATTTTCTTTGGGAACTTTTTTTTCCATGGCTCAGGTATCGGCACCAAAATATAGCAATGAGTTTTTAGCTATAGGAGTGGGTGCGAGATCATTGGGTATGGGCAATAGTGTGGTATCTCATGTTTCTGATGGTACTTCAGCTTATTGGAATCCAGCAGGATTGTTAAAAATCCGGGATAAATATGAAGCGACCTTGATGCATTCTGAATACTTTGCGGGGATTGCAAACTACGATTTCATTGGATTAGCCATACCTGTAGATACCTTGAGTCATATGAGTTTTTCGATCATCCGGTTTGGGATTGATGACATTCCAGACACCCGATTCTTATACGATGCCAATGGCTCAATCAATTATGACAACATCAAGTTTTTTTCTGCAGCTGATTATGCGTTTATATTTTCCTATGCCCGGAAGCTTTCTGGTTTAGGAGGCTTAAGATTAGGAGCGAATTTCAAAGTGGTACACCGAAAAGTAGGAGACTTTGCCAGTGCCTGGGGATTTGGCCTGGATGCAGGAGCTCAAAAAACACTCGGGAGATGGGAAATCGGGATGATGCTCCGAGACATTACTGGTACATTCAATGCCTGGTCTCATAATTCAGAACTTGTTGCAGACGTTTATGCATTAACTGGGAATATCATACCCGTTTCTTCTCTGGAGGTCACGCTTCCCAGGGCAATTATGGCGATTTCTCGAAATATAGCTTTAAGCAAAAAGATTGGTATGCTTGCCTCAATGGATCTGGAGTTGACTTTTGACGGCAAGCGAAATGTCGCTTTTAAAACTGACTTTGCATCGGTATCACCAATGGT
>JAHEMV010000098.1 GCA_024643455.1 Cytophagales bacterium | reverse complement strand
TCCAACAAATAATCCCGACTTCCCGGATATATGGGCACCAACTGATGGATTCATCTTTAATGGAGGATTTAAGATTGATTTTTTTTGAAAATAAAAATTTTGTTTGATACTAAATTTGTAACTGATAAAATACCACAGTTGTCATAGTTAACCCCTAACTGTTGCGAGCTTTTAGTTTGTACTAGGGGTAATTGAAAGCGTCCTAGCAGTGTAGTAAATAATGCATGATTTTTTTATTTTTAGACCTAATTACTTTATAACAATTAAATCTCATGAAAAACATTCTTTTTATCTTTCTGCTATTTAGCCTCGTTACTTTTGAAATAAAAGCACAGAATATACCAGAGTGGAAACTGGTAACCGTAGTGGAATCAATAGTGCCTGGCGGCCTTGGGCGTTCACGCATGATTGAAAACATGACAGAAATCAATACGGAAGATTTCCGAACTTCCCGTACAGATGGAAAAAAATCTGATCAAGGAAGTGTAAAGCGACAGGATATCAAAGTGGATAAATTTGATGAGACTAAACTTCTTAATTTTTTCGCTATTGGTGGTATTAACTTCCAAAATATCGCAAGTAATGATGCTATGATTGGAGCACGTATTATGGAACTGGTCGCAGATGGATGGGAACTTAAGTTTGTTACCAGCGGAGTAGAGAGTGATGGAGGTGCACCAGATGGGCAGGGTATTTTTATCACAAGGATGTTTTTTATGCGTATTAATAACTAACATGCTCCCAAGGTAGAGCGAGCTTTTAGCTCGTACTTTATTAATCGATACTGCAGTTTTGATCCAGAGAGTTGGATGGGGTAAAAAATAGTATAGAGTTCAGCCTTCATTTCCCTGCTGATACGAGACTTCCTAATTAGACAGACAGGTTTTTAGTCCCCGACAGGGGACGTGGTAGGATAACTTACTCCAATCTGAAGGCTACAATTTTATGTTGCCAGATTGCGGGAAGGATAACTATATTTTTACTTTCTATAAATTCAAAGTCCGCCATATCGATCGACTTGTTTCTTGTATTGAGAACTTCAGTGACCTGCCCATTTCTGGTTACGCGATAAAGGCTTCCTTCCAGAAATGAAATCAAAAAATCATTTCCAATGGGTTTAATTCCATCAATAATACCCTTTTCCATTTGAGCAATGGTACTGACGGATTTTGTTTTAACATCAATCGCCCTGATGGTTGAGTCACTATTTACATTGACAAATAGTTGCCCTTTATCATATAAAATACCATTTGGTTTTTTTATTTCGTCTCCTGTAAACCACTTTTCTATTTCCCGGTTTTTGATGGTATAGATCGTTTGTGTACTGCTTTCGGAAACATAAATAGTAGAGTCATCTCCCACAGTAACATCATTCAAAAATCCTTCGAAATGAATCCTGATCTTTTTGTCGATTCGATCATTTTTGAGGTCATAAACAACCAGGCCAAATCGCTCAACAATTAACAATTGATCATTGAAGATACATATGCCTGTTGGTTCTGTGAGGTCTTCAATCCATTTCAGCTCTATAACTTTTCCATTCATATTGACTTTTGAAATGAACTCAGTGCCATAATAAATATCGCCATCGGGATTTTTCCGGAGATTGGAAACATACAGTAAGTCGCGAACGGGATCGTAAACCACAGACTCCGGTCCGGAAAAAACTGCCTCAGTTTCCCATAGAAATACAGGAATTTGGGCGAATATTTCTAAAGGGAATAAAATTATGGTGAATAAAAATATAGTTTTTGTCATCGTTGCTATCAATAGGCTTTTTGAATCTAGGTAATCTGATTCTTGGATGCAAATGTTGTCGATGGATTAGCCTCAATTGGGATGGGTATTCTTTTGTCGGCAAAGGCACTAAAAATGATTGTGATCATTTACAAAATCATGCTAAGCGTTTTTAAAATCACCAGAATCATTTTCCAATACCATTGTGATGAAAAGACTATTACTTTTAACCCTTTAGTGGTGCGAGCTTTATTAATCGGATACCGAAGTTTGGATCGAGAAGGATGGATGGGAGTTTGACAGAGTGAATTAATCCAAGCTGCTTTCCGGTTCTTTTTTGAATAAAAAGAGTTTGTTTGTCCCTAAAAATGTAATGGATAAAATACCGCTGTTGTCATAATTTACCCCGTTAATTTCATAACAATACTCTCCGCCGTCTTTTCTATCAATTAATTTTAAATAAATGGTTTCATTATTAACGTCAACTGGCAATCCACATTGAGGACTTGAATTGGATATTGAATAATTAAAACTTTCAGTAGACTCATTATTGGTATACCATACACAAGAATTCTTGGAATCGTTAAAAACCCATTTTTGAGTTGGATCGTCTGCAGATATCCAGGTGCCAATAATTTCCTGGTTTGGATCTTGATTTGGTTTAACAGAATAAAAACCAAACTGAAAAGTGAATAGTGAAATCAATAATATACTCTTATACAGCATGATAGCTTATTTTTATCGAAAAAGTCCTGGGATACTGGCTCTCCTCAGCAATCCATTTTGCAGGTAAATATCGATAAGTTGATTTGTTTTTTGACAGGGTAAAATAAATTTTAGAATTAATTAAACAAACGTTTAATTAATTCTATATTTGCAGCCGCAATGAAAAAAGAACAAATAATGGAAGTGGCGGAAAGGCTTTTTATTCAAAAAGGCTTTGACGGCACGTCCATCCGGGACCTTTCAAAAGAGGCTGGCATCAATGTCGCTATGATTTCCTATTATTTTGGAAGCAAGGAAAACCTGCTGCAAGCTATTGTAGAGCAGAAAGCAAACTATGGCCTCCTAAAATCCCAGGAATATAATGCAATGCTTGATCTTACCCCTTTTGAAAAATTGTCCTGCATTATGGATTATTACGCGGACAAAATCCTGAATAACCAGGGATATCATCAATTGCTCCATAAAGAACTCAACAATGATCAACGCCCGGAATTAAGGGGTATCATCCTCGGCATCCTGGAGAAAAACTGGGTGGAAATTCGAAAAGCAATTCAGGAGGGTCAGGATAGGGGTTTATTTAAAAAGGATATTGATCCTACTCTGGTGATCATGACCATTTTTGGATTTTTGAACCAGTGTACGAGGAAAGATCTTAATGAAAAATTGAGACTTGAAAATCCGGGAAAATCCATGAATGAAATAAGAGATAAAATTAAGAATCATTTATCGAGGTTGTTAAAAGATCATTTGACAAATTATTAATTAACACATATGAACATAAAAATTATTATCCTGTTTACGCTGCTATTATCCTTGTTTTTCAGGGTGTTTGCTCAGGATACGCTAAATCTTGATATTAAAAAAGCTGTTGAGCTTACGCTAATAGAAAGTAAAACCCTGAAAATATCAGAAAGCAAAATTGAAGCTGCAAAAGCACGACTTGGAGAGGCAAAGTTTAATCAATATCCATCGCTAAGTTTGGGAGGGACGTACATGCGATTGAATACACCGAACATTAATGCAAAATCAAATTCGTCAGGAGGGCAAGACCCGGGAAACGGGGGTGAGGGTGGATTGTTTCCCAATGGAACTCCGGATATTACACAAGTGGCTTTCGGATCAGTCAACATCTCCCAACCAGTTTTTGCAGGATTTAAATTAAGACACGCTGTGACAAATGCTTCATATCTGGAAAAAGCTGCGGTGCTCAATGCAGACTACACCACCGATGAAGTGATATTAAACTCAATAAACCTATATTTTACGTTATTCAAATTACAACAAACTAAAAGGGTCCTCATAGAAAATTTAAATCAAGCCAAAAAGCAGGTAGCCATTTTCACCAATTTGCTTAAAAATGGTATCCTGACTAAAAACGACCTGTTAAAAGTCCAGCTCCAGCAATCCTACATCGAACTGAATCTACTCGAAGTGGATAACCAAATCAATAGTGCCAATTTTCAGTACGACCTATTGCTCGGGCTTGATGAAAGTACTGTTATTGCCATCGATACAACCATCATTTTAATACCAAGGACATTTTTGCCTTCGTATCAGGACTATTCAACTAAGGCCTTTGCACAAAGGAAGGATCTCGCTTCTGCGGAAATGTACAACCGGGCGGCAGGAGAACAGTTGAAAATAGCCAGAGGCAATTACTATCCAAGCCTGGCAATTACAGGAGGCTACATCAGTGCGGATATACCAAATTTTTTGAGTATTACCAATGCGTTGAATATAGGTGTTGGTTTCAAATACTCCATTACGGAAATTTTTAATACAACGAATAAAATCAAGGGTGCAAAAGCATCTCAGGTAGAAGCAGAAATGCATTCTGAAATGTTATCTGATAATATCAGGACAGAATTATTTCGAGAGTATAGCAATTATCAAACAGCATTAAAACGTATTGAAACACTGGAAGTTGCTACTGCTTTGGCAGACGAAAATTATAAAAGCACATTAAACAATTATAAAAATCAATTGTCCATTCTTACAGATGTTTTAGAGGCTCAGGTCAACGCTATTAAAGCCAGGGTGGACCAGATTAATGCCCAGGCCGATTTGCAATTGTCGTATTACCAACTAGAAAAAGCATCGGGAAACCTAGAGTCAAATTTCAGCAATTAAAGAAATCAAAAAATTATATGGAAGCTAATCAAAACCAATCCAGGTCAAAGAATAAATATTTTCCTATTGTACTGGGTTTTATAATCGTTGTCGGAGTCATTTTTGGTTTTATAAAATACATTCATGGTCAACATCATGTAGAAACCGACGATGCCCAACTTGAGGGAAATATCAGCCCTATTGTCTCAAGAGTAAGTGGATATGTTCGGCAAGTGCGAATTGAGGACAATATGCGTGTAAAAGCAGGTGATACCTTGATCATAATAGAATTCAATGATTATGAGTTGAAGGTCAAAGGCGCAGAGGCAGCCTATGAAAATGCCGTTGCAAACCTTCATATGGTAGAAAAAGGACTAATTGTTTCAAAAGACAACATCAGTACTTCCCAGGCTGGCATCGAAACGATTGAGGCCAATATAGAAGCAGCGAAAATTAAGCTTTGGCAGGCGAATCAGGATTATAAACGATATGAGAACCTGATTAAAGACCAGTCCATTTCTCAGCAGCAATTTGAAAATGCTAAGGTTCAATATGAAATGGCGGAAAAACAAATCGAAGCACTTCAAAAGCAAAAACAAGTTGCTATTCAACAATCCAAAGCTACAGTTTCACAAAGCAACATTTCCAATTCGAATATTGCTGTTGCTGAAGCTGCAGTAAAAATGCGTGAAGTTGAATTGGAAATGGCTAAGCTGCAACTTTCCTACACTGTGATCACAGCACCGGCAGGTGGTTTTATTTCCGAGAGAAACGTACAGCTGGGTCAATTGATCCAGGCCGGGCAGTCACTGTGTGCCTTGGTTTTGGACGATCAGGTTTGGGTAATTGCCAATTTTAAAGAAACCCAACTTGAATTTATTAAAACAGGGCAGACTGTCGATGTAAAACTAGATGCATTTCCAGACCATGATTTCGTAGGTAGAGTGGAGTCTATTGCTGCAGCAACAGGGTCGAAATTTTCGCTGATTCCTCCTGATAACGCTACTGGTAACTTCGTGAAAGTCGTACAGAGGATACCTGTAAAAATAACCTTTTTGAAAGAAAACAATGAATTGGAAATGCTCCGCGCAGGAATGAACGCCCTTGTGGATGTCAACATCGATTAATTTTTAAAAATGTAAGCATTCATGATGGAAGACAACAGCCAGGTGGTATATGGTTACCGCAGGATTATCATTACCATTACGGCAGTACTTTGTGCTCTTTTAGAGATCATAGATACTACAATAGTAAATGTGGCTTTGAATGATATGAAGGGGAATCTTGGCGTTACCCTTGTCGATATAGGCTGGGTGATTACCGCATACGCCATTGCCAATGTAATTATCGTGCCACTCACCAGTTGGCTTTCACAGCAGTTTGGTAGAAAAAACTATTTTGCAGCCTCCATCATTCTTTTCACCGTAGCTTCATTTTTATGTGGGAATTCCACTACTATTTTGGAGCTTGTCTTTTTCAGGTTTTTGCAAGGATTAGGAGGTGGAGCACTTTTAGTGACGTCACAAACGATAATAACAGAGGCTTATCCAATTGAAAAAAGAGGTATGGCACAGGCATTATACGGCATGGGCGTTATCGTTGGCCCAACGCTAGGCCCACCTTTAGGTGGATATATAGTTGATCATTATTCATGGCCATTTATTTTCTTTATCAATATTCCCATCGGTATCCTGGCAGTTATTCTTACGCTCAGGTATGTGAAAAGCCCGGACTATGGTGGGAAGAAAAAGGCTTCAGAGGTGGACTGGATTGGTATTTTTCTACTTATTATGGCCATTGGATCACTCCAGTTTGTGCTGGAAAAAGGACAGGAATATGATTGGTTTCAAGACAAACTCATCATCATCTTTAGCGTTACTGCGCTACTCGGTATATATTTTCTTATCTGGCGTGAACTAACTGCCAAAAACCCAGTGATCGAATTGCGTGTCTTGAAAGATAAGAACCTCGCTATTGGTACTATTTTCACCTTTATACTTGGATTTGGACTTTACGGATCGACATTTATCATTCCATTGTTCACACAATCATTATTAGGTTGGACGGCCCTTCAGGCAGGACTTTTATTAGTGCCAAGTTCGCTCACTACAGGTTTGATGATGCCAATTGTCGGGAGACTAATCCAAAAAGGGGTTTCTCAGAAATACATGGTTGCCGGAGGATTTCTGGTATTTTTCCTGTACAGTTTGTTATCCCACAACGTGATAACGCCGCACACTGGAGGTGGGGATTTCTTCTGGTTGCTTGTAATTAGGGGCGTCGGGTTAGGACTTTTATTCGTACCCATTACAACACTGTCCTTATCCAATTTGAAAGGTAAAGAAATAGGTCAGGGCGCTGCTTTTACTTCAATGGTTCGTCAGCTGGGAGGATCATTTAGTATTGCCATTATTAGTACTTTTTTAAATCGGCAGGTATTCAAGCACAAATCGGTTTTGATGGAAAAAATAACTGCTTTCGATAGCGCTACACAGGAAAGATTATTAGGGATGAAACATCAATTCATGCTTCAGGGAATCCCAAGCGATGTCGCACAGCAAAAGGCTTATAAAGCGTTGGACCTTATGGTTCAGAAACAAGCTTTTCTTCTTTCTTACATGGATGTCTTCCTTTATATAGGGATCTTCTTTCTGATTTGTATGCCAATAATACTTATGGTGAAAACGGCTAAGAAAAAGTTCAAATTAAATGAAGCGATGCATTAGAAGCATTTCCTGAATTACTAGGTATTAACAGTTAAAAAAATAAAGGCAAGCTTTGGCGGCCTGCCTTTATTCACCTAAACACCCAAAATTATGAAAAAACTACTACGAAAATTCTCCACTAATATTTTGCTTTGGCCAATAATTTTTGCTGTGCCACAACTTCTATCTCCAATTCATCAGCATTGACTTTAGATAAATCATATACTTTGGAAAAACTGGACTCATGATCGATATAATCCTCATATACCAGAATCCTATTTTTATCCAGAATATTTACCAGTACTGAACCCATAAATTCACCGTTTACGACCACCTTTGCTTTACCATTTTTCAATTTTTTTTGGGTTTTGAATGCAAAAAAAGTATCAGATTAAAAGGTAAGACCCATTAGGACCATTTATTTTAATTTTCTAAACAACCCTTCCGTTATATCCTTCAAAGCTTAGGAATAAGCAAAACAATTACATTTTCATGGTTAGGTTGTCTGTTTAACGAAGGTGTTAGTCGAAGGACTAGCACCTTTTTTTTAATCCAATGGAGTATCGACACATTTCAGATCTCCTAGAATATATTGCATGCCGTTTAGATAGTATTGCAGTACCCTGGAGTTTTCATAACTTTGAGCGTTGTGTGAGGGAGACACATAAAAAACCTTTCCTTTTCCATACTTTTTGATCCAGGAGACATAAGCAATGGTATCTTCCGTTTCATGTTTTATGCCATGGATTTTTGATAATTCCATATAAAGTAGTGGTCTGAATTGCTTATTGGTATATGCATTTTTAAAAAAATACGGCTCATCAACATGGGTAAATGAATTGCCCTCAAAAGCCTTGGTCAGAGGATGGTTTTTATCCACTATTTTCAGTTCTATTTCCTGTTGTGGGGGATGATAATCGAAACTTCCACCTAGCATTTCACTAAATTCCTGTGAGTTGTTTTGCATTACGATTCCTCCATGAAGTGCGGCCAGTCCTCCGCCTTTTTTTACGAAAGTCAACAAATTCTTTTCCAGGGCGGCTGCTTTTTTTAATTTGAATGCCTCACTCAATGTTGAATCAGCTGACAAGGCGTCGTAAAACAAATCCCTCCTGTCTCCGATCGAACAATTATTATTGAGTATTACTGCGTCAAATTGCATTAAGTTCTTCTTTTCAAACATGGAAATATCTGTACTTTGCACAATTTCAAAGGCTCCAGTCTTTGCAGAAAGTACATGCATCACTTCATTAGCATGTGGGATAACCCAATGATTGAAACCGGTAAAAAGAGAAAAGAGTAAAACGTTGTGTTTTCTTGACACGGGCTCAGTTGGCTTATCCGGGGCGAGATCAAATATCTTTTTTTTCCATGTTGCATCCAATGGTATGGCTTCCAACGATTCGTTTTGAGCGTACAAATCCATTGAAAGCGTGCACAAAGCGAGTATCAATAATTTTTTCATTTTATCATTATCTAATTTCCGGAAATAATAATTGAATAAAGGAATTCAACCTTTTAAACATAATTTATTTTCTATGATTATTAAAACATTGGGATTATTTTAACGATCAAATTAAAGGATAAAGTTATCTTTATAATTAAAAAAAGAATTTAAATGACGTGTATTCATTGCTGTGGAGCTGATAAACTTTTTGATCTGAAAGGTGCACAAAAGGAGATGAACAAATACAAGAAAAAGGGTGCCGGCAAATCGACCAGCAAGCTTCTGAAATTATTATCACTTCAAGATCTTAATGGGAGTTCGCTTTTGGATATTGGTGGTGGCATTGGTGCCATTCAATGGCGATTCTTATTAGGCGGCGGCGCAAACACTCTTGATGTAGACGCCTCTTCCGGGTATTTGGAAGTTGCAAAATCGTATGCGACCGAACATGGTTTTATGGAAAAAGCGCAATTTATGCTAGGAGATTTTGTTGATAGGTCAGATGATATCCGGGCACATGATTTTGTTACACTTGATAAAGTGATATGTTGCTATCCTGATTATAGATCACTTCTGGAACGTGCTTTGAAAAGGTGCAATAAAACCATATTGATTAGTTACCCTTTGGGTGGGCCAATATCAAAAATGGTTGCCTATTTAAATAAAATCTACTTTTACTTTAAGAAAAATCCCTTCCGTACCTACATCCACACGCCGGCAGAGGTCGAAAAATTTATTGCATCTCAAGGATTTTATCCGGTTCAAAAAAGCGTTGTATTTCCATGGCATGTGCAGGTATATTCTAAAATTGAGGGATCGTGATTTGATTTTATCTATAACGAAAATCAAATCAATCATCTAAATGATAAATTTCCCTTATCCCTTCCAGGACTTTATCATAGTCAATTTTTAGATCAATGATTTTGCCGCTGTGTATGTCAAAAATCCAGCCATGGACAGTAATTCCTCGTTTACGATATGCGCGTTGAACATCTGCTGTCTTTAAAATGTTTACGCATTGTTCCTGAACATTGAGCTCGACAAGCCGGTCGTATTTTTTCTCTTCGTTCTCTATTGTATTTAATTCATCTTTATGCAGCCGATACACGTCCCGTATATTTCTTAACCATGGATTTAAAATTCCTAAATCCGCCGATTGCATTGCTGATTTTACACCACCACAATTGTAATGTCCACATACAATGATATGTTTTACTTCAAGGATGTTTACAGCGTAGTTTATTACTGACATGGCGCTAAGGTCAAGGTTTGAAACCATGTTGGCAATATTTCGAAGAATGAATGCTTCTCCAGGGCCGACACCCATTAGTTCTTCGGCAGTTACCCGGCTATCGGAACAACCAATGTATAGAATTTGAGGGTTTTGTCCCTGGGACAATTTTTTGAAGTAATTGGCATCCTGCCCCAATTTTTCGGCTACCCATAATTTATTGTTCTCAAAAATCCGCTGTATATCCATGTGGCTTTTAGTTGTTTATTTGATTAGAGAAAGGTGATAAAAACTTTTGATTATTATTCAGAAAGACTAATATAAACTCTAAAATAGTAAAATTGGCTTAGCCAATTCGCATAAATCCTCATTTTCCTATTCCTGATTGAAATCCAAATTTTACTGCGAGGTAAACGTTGATTCCAGGATTTGGAATGTCCAATGATTTCAATCTTGATAAGTGATCAATATACCGGGTGTTGAGCAAATTTTTGATGCCGGCAGATACGAGAATCGGTTTTCCATGAGTGCTTATGGTAACTTCGGTGCCTAAGTTGATAAGATTGTATGAAGTTGATGGCGTTTCAAATTCACCAGTACGATCCTGGTCAAATTTGTAAATGTGTTGTAAAAAAACATTGTCAATCCGCACCTTTCCTTTTTGTGAAAATTCGGCCCTAAGCATTGTATTGATTCTTGTCGCCGGAATTAAAGGCAATGGATTGCCCTTTGAATTTTCAGCAATTACTGTAGATAAGTTGCTTTCAATGTGCAACCAGTGTAAGTCATGTGGATGATAGTGAAAACCTACTTCACCGCCATACAGCATGGCTTTTGTTTGTAAATAAGAATAAACGGGGACATCATTGATGAGTGAATCTTCTGGGGATAGATAGATATAATTGTCAATAAAATTGATAAATGGATTTAAAGAAAAGCTGATGTGCTCAGTATTGTAATCAACTGTAAAGTCAATTTGAGTAGCGTTTTCACTCTTCAGATCCGGATTGCCAATCTCATAGCGTTGTGTTCCTTCATGAACACCGTTTGATAAGAGTTCTGAGGTATTGGGAGCCCTGAAACCGGAAGATAAATTGACCCTGTATGTAGTCCGGTTACCTGTCATCACTCCTCCAACGGAATAATTGAGATTGCTATAGGATCGGCTTAATGATGGAAATCCAACTTCATCTAATATATGTTCTTTCGTGTCAATTTTTCGATGATCACCTCTTAATCCAATCTGAAATTGGACCTTTTGAATGTCATAGTTGGCTATAGTAAAAAAACCAAAATCATTGGTTGTCGCATCGGGAATAAGGATCTCTTCTCCAAAATTTTTATTGGTCTGATGCATCCCCTGTGAACCGGCAATCAAGCTTAAATGCGAACCAATTTCTGCTGAATACCATTTTAGGTTATAGGTTACTGATTTGAGCTTCATCTCAAGGGCGGGATTATTTGTATCATTTTCAAATTCCTGGCGATTGTTTTCTGAAAAACCTAATACCAGATTAATACGAGAATCATGGATAAAATAGGTATTATCGAAGCTTAAAGCGTGGGCACCAATTTTCTGAAAAGGTAAAACCACCGGGCGTTTTGTTGAAGATGTATAGTTTGCCTCATCAGTAATGCCAAAATCATTTTGAAGAAAACTGTAATACGTATTCGATATCCAGCTTTTTGTATTGTATCCAATGGCAGTTTTAAAACTTTTTTCATCAAATCTTGAGTTGTACACGCGATCGCCATTTGGAATTTTATAGTCAGCATTTGAAGTATAGCCACCGAAAAGGTTAATTTTAAAATCTTCCTTGTGCATTTTAAAGCCCACATCATTGTAGGTGCCAAGCGAATTGGATAAAAATCGCGTGCCAAAATTGCTTTCAAAAGTATTATGTTGTGCGTATCGGTCATCGACAAAATATAGCACTCCGCCAATCGCATCTGACCCATAGAGCAATGAGGATGGACCTTTGATCACCTCTACACTTTCTATTCCTAAATCAGCAACACCCAAACCGTGTTCATCTCCCCATTGTTGGTTTTCAACCCGTATTCCCTGTGCATAAGTAACAATTCTGTTTCCTGACAATCCCCTGATAACAGGCTTTCCTATTCCATTTCCTGTTGTATTTTGTTCAACTCCTGGAATGCTGCTAATGGCATCGGCAAGGGTAACGGAAGACTGGTCAATTTCCGAAAGGTTTTTACGATCAATATTGACAATATTTTCTCCCTGTAGTTTTCCGCCTGGAACGGAAAAAACGATTTCAGCCAAATCGATATGGCTAGGTTCCATATAAAATTTTTTTTCATGGATATTTTTTAAATCGATATCCTCAGTGATTGTTTTATAGCCTATAAAAGAAATCCGAATCTGAATTTTGCTTTGCATCACTTCTTTGAGTGTGAACGCTCCATCTATCGTTGTAATAGTTCCTGTCTGAAGTTCAACAAAATAGACATCTGCATATGGAATTCCTTCATTTGTCTCCTTGTCAACCACTTTTCCTGTGAATTGTTGGCCTACAACGAGTAAGGGTATAAAACAGAAAGCTATAATGAAATTAACTTTTAAACCCATGATTATAAATGAGATATAAATACAATAATAAATCTTTGTAGATTGGTATTTATACTAGTTAATGAAAGAAAAAACATTGAAAATTCATGATATTA
>JAHEMV010000568.1 GCA_024643455.1 Cytophagales bacterium | reverse complement strand
TCCTTGCATCCTGAAATATTCTCACATGATCAGGTCCTTCAAAATAAACGATTTCCAGATTGTGGAAATCCTTCATCTTGCTTAATTCAGAATTTAGGATATCAAGTTTTGTTGTATGATCATCTTTGCTTTGAAGAATCAAGGTAGGAATAGTTGGATTCAATAGTTTTGAGACGCTCATATTTTCTCCAAATCCGTGGATTTGATTGGAGTATATGCTAAAGATGTCCTCAAAAAACATTGTCGCCATGAATACGTTTTTAGCCTGATCTCTGAGCGTTTCTTTGACATTTACAAGTGGACTATCCAGGATAATTTTTTCAATATAAATTGTTTTTCCGTTGTATTTTGAAACTAAATCCGGTCTACCGGTTCCATTCAATACTGCCATAGCCCCCATGGAAAAACCATAAATCAAAAACGTATCCTGATAGCAAGCAGCGTTAAGCATAAGTAAAGATGCTGCGACATCTTCACCAAATTTATATCCCATATACGTTTTCGAAGCTTGTGATTTTCCAGAGTTCCTTAGATCAGGAATAAACACATTATAAAGTGTATCAAGGTCAAGTGAGTCTATAAGGGCCAGGTATTTCATGGTTTTTAGTCGGTTTGAAGTTCTACCATGAATTAGTACAATGCAGTGGTTGCTTGGTCTTTTAGCCGGAACATACCAGCTGTTGAGCAATGTTCCGTCTAATGATTGAAAGTTTATTTCTTCACTTTTGAATCCGTAGTCTTCGGGTTTGGAAGTAATGCCGATGCCATAATCGGCCCTCATGACAGAATCTCCTGTTATTTTTTCAAAAGTATATGGATCATAGTTGTTTATCTTGCCGATGATGATATAAGGCAAAAATGCATAACCAATCCATAAGAGAAGCAAAGTGATAATGATTGCGGTAATGGTTTTTTTCATGAAGTGCCTTTCAGTTATAATAAATGCCTTAAAGTAGTCTTAGCTGAAAATTAGTAGAATAAAATAGAATTGTGATTTAACTGTTGTGAGATAATGATATTTCGAATTGAAAGGCAAACATAGCTATTTTGATATAAAATTTACCTCGGTCAGGTTTATGTTTTCTATTTTACTTTTGAAATGTATAATTAATTACAAATTCATCCGGGCTTTTCTTATAAATTCGCACTTACTTTTTATGCTCATTTATAATTGAGGCTGTTAATGAAAAAGAACGAACCAAAAGAAAACAAATTGGAACGATACTTCGATTCGTTTCGGAAAAACATCGTTGGTATTGATGCTATTTTTAATTCTCCTTATGGAGAAATGCCTATTATTTATGCAGACTGGATAGCGAGTGGCAGGTTGTACGGCCCGATCGAAGATAAGTTAAAAAATAAATTTGGCCCATTAGTCGGAAATACGCATTCCGAGGCCAGCGAGACCGGTCGCACCATGACTATAGCCTATCATGAGGCACATAAATTGATCAAAAACCATGTTCATGCCGATGAACAGGATGTCATCATTACCACAGGATTTGGGATGACTTCCGCCCTGGCAAAATTTCAACGAATTCTTGGATTGCGCATCCCCGAGCAACTTTCAAGCCATTGTAATTTGCCAGAAGAAGAAAAGCCAGTCGTGTTTCTAACGCATATGGAACACCACAGCAATCATACTCCCTGGCTGGAATCAATCTGCGATGTTGAGGTGATTGAGCCTGATGAAAACCTGTTTGTCAATCCAGAGAATCTACGGGAAGTGGTTCGTAAATATCAACATCGCAAAATGAAAATAGGATCTTTTTCAGCTTGTTCAAATGTGACCGGGATCATTACGCCATATCACGAACTTGCAGAGGTCATGCACGAATTTGGTGGGTATTGCTTTGTCGATTTCGCTGCTTCCGCTCCCTATGTTTCGATCGACATGCATCCTCCTAAAAAAGAGCAAAAACTGGATGCCATTTTCTTTTCTCCACATAAATTTTTAGGAGGTCCGGGTAGTTCAGGGGTGTTAATATTTTGTAAAAGTTTGTATAAAAATCGGATTCCGGACCACCCAGGTGGCGGAACGGTACTTTGGACCAATCCTTGGGGTGAGCATTCCTATTTCGATGATATTGAATTGCGCGAAGACGGAGGGACGCCTGGGTTTTTACAAGCTATCCGATCAGCATTATGCATTCAACTTAAGGAGCGGATGGAAGTTCCCAAAATCCATGATCGTGAGGAAGAATTAGTTAAAAAAGCATTTAATAAACTTAGAAATATTAAAGGATTGAACATTCTGGGTGATAATGGATTAGATCGCATTGGGGTCTTTTCATTTTATATTGCCGGCATGCATCACAATTTAATTGTAAAATTGCTAAATGACCGTTTTGGTATTCAGGTTAGGGGTGGATGTTCGTGTGCTGGAACATACGGACATTTTTTACTTAATGTTGATCGGGATACATCGCATCGGATAACCGAAAAAATCAATCGTGGTGACCTGTCAGAAAAGCCAGGATGGGTACGACTTTCGATTCATCCAACCATGACGGACGTAGAACTGGAGACAATATTAAATGCAATTGAAGAAGTATCCATTCATGCCCATGAATGGGGAAAAGACTATAACTATGTTGTAGAAGTCAATGAATTTTTTCACAAAACCAACGGAAAAAATCTGAATCAGGAGATCAGTGGCTGGTTTGATATAAAATAAAAAAGGAGACCCCTAGAGGCCTCCTGTCGGATGGTTAGGTTAAATAGTATATGGATTATTGACCCAATTTCAAAACGATACCACCGGTGAAATCTCCCTGAATGATCGCACTATAGGTGCTGACGCCTGTACCACATCCTCCTCCACCCGTGCCGATGCCACATCCTATAGATATCCCTGCAAACTGCATTGGGGACATGATACGTGCCTGTAATCGAATACCTACTTTGTCATTGAAATAATACTTAATACCTCCACCAAATCCGACAGCAAACATCGTGGTATTATAGCCTTTTTCCATATGTTTAAAATTAACTGCGCCGATATTGAAAATTCCAAAGGGAACTACAGGTCCTTCTTTTAATTCGCGTACTGCGCCAAGCCAGTAATAATTGGCAGAAACAGGTATGGTTACCCTTTCTTGATCAATATTCCGGTATGTAAAATTTGTTTCCGTATGATTCCATTCAAATTCCGCAATCATGTCACTAGGCAGGTGGAATCCGAGTCGAACTCCATAATTGGCTTTATCATCTACTTTGGCATTCTGGCTGGGATAATAGCCCGGGTAATAGTACATTGGAACACTTCCAGTCCAAAGCCAACCGTAGTAAGGTGTAATTTCTACCTGGGCAAAAAGCTGCTGAGTGGTGAAGAATACTAGCGCTAGAATTAATACTTTTTTCATTGT
>JAHEMV010000567.1 GCA_024643455.1 Cytophagales bacterium | reverse complement strand
GTACGGTAGTTTGGTTCCATGGAGGTGGTTTAAGTGCTGGAGAAAAATTTATACCTACCAGTTTAATGAACGAGGGATTTGCCATAGTTGCAGTAAACTACAGATTATATCCGAAAGTAAAGTGTCCGGAATATATAGAAGATGCCGCCGCTGCGGTAGCATGGGTTTTTAATACAATTGAACAATTTGGAGGTGATAAAGGAAAAATAATTGTTTCTGGCCATAGTGCCGGTGGATATCTTACGAGCATGATTGGTTTAGATAAAACCTATTTGAAAAAATATGGTGTTGATGCGGATTCCATAGCAGCACTGATTCCTTTTAGCGGGCATGCCATTACGCATTTTACTATTAGGGAAGAAAGAGGAATCGCTGGCACAAAGGTTGTCGTTGATGAGTATGCCCCTATATATCATATAAGAAAAGACGCTCCGCCAATGATCTTGATAACAGGTGATCGTGAAAAGGAAATGTTGGGTAGGTATGAAGAAAATGCATATATGTATCGCATGATGAAATTAGTTGGTCATGAAAATACGGTGCTTTATGAATTGGATGGATTTGATCATGGTGGAATGGCAGAACCGGCTTTTTATATTTTGAGGGATTATGTTAAGAATCTCCATTAATGTTAATTAGGCTCTGGAATAAAAAAATGCCTAAAAAATCCATATAAGGATCATTTAGGCATCTGATAGTATAAATTTAAAATGAATTCCGGCTATTTTATTTATAGCTTTCTACGTGAACATTTTTAACTGCCCTTCCAGAAGGATCGTTTGTGTTACGTAAACTCTCATCCCATGCTAGTGCTTCTGGTGTGCTACAAGCTACTGAAGGTACTGATGGCACACAGGAAGCGGCAGAATCAGAGGGATATAATTCTTCAAAAATTGTTCTGTAATAATATTCCTCTTTTGACATTGGCGGATTTATTGGAAATCGGTATTTGGCATTTGTCAATTCATCATCGGAAATACGTTCTTTAGCAATGGCTTTGAGGGTGTCTATCCAACTGTAGCCAACACCATCAGAAAATTGCTCTTTTTGCCTCCACACGATTTCTTTTGGCAAGTAATCTTCAAATGCCTTCCTTACAACCCACTTTTCTATTCTTCCATTTTTTATGAGTTTGTCCTCAGGATTGAGTCTCATGGCGACATCAATAAATTCTTTGTCAAGAAATGGTACACGTCCTTCTACACCCCAGGCTGCCAGCGATTTATTTGCTCTCAAACAATCGTAAAGATGGAGCTTGCTCAATTTTCTAACCGTTTCTTCATGGAAAAGTTCTGCGTTTGGTGCTTTATGAAAATATAAATATCCTCCAAATAACTCGTCGGCTCCTTCTCCCGAAAGTACCATTTTTACTCCCATTGATTTTATAAATCGAGCAAGCAGATACATTGGAGTAGAAGCGCGAATGGTGGTCACATCATATGTTTCCAGGTGGTAAATTACATCCCTAATTGCGTCAAGACCTTCCTGAACAGTAAAATGGATTTGATGGTGAACCGTTCCAATATGATCAGCAACTTTTTGTGCCGCTGCCAAATCAGGTGATCCAATCAGTCCAACAGCAAAAGAGTGTAGTTGTGGCCACCATGCCCCAGTCTTATCATGATTTTCAATTCGCTTTGCAGAATATTTTTTAGCAATTGCTGAAACGACAGAGGAATCCAATCCGCCGGAAAGTAAAACACCGTAAGGCACATCAGACATCAGTTGTCGGTGAACAGCAGCCTCCAGTGCGTTGCGAAGGTCATCGATACTCGTTGGATTGTTTTTTACTGCTGCATAGTCTTTCCACTCTCTATTGTACCATCGAATTAATTCACCAGGCTTTTCATTTGTCATATAATGTCCTGGCAAAAACTCCTTAATTTTATTACAATATCCCTCCAAAGCTTTAAGCTCAGAAGCAACATAAAAATTGCCATAATGATCCCATCCCATGTATAATGGAATAATTCCTATGTGATCTCTGGCAATCATATATGTGTCTTTCTCTTCATCATACAAAGCAAAGGCAAATATTCCATTGAGGTCTTCAAGAAAATCAATTCCCTTTTTTCGGTACAATGCCAGGATCACCTCGCAGTCAGATTTTGTAAGGAATTCATAGGAATTTTCAAAGTCTTCGCGAATATCCTGATGATTGTAAATTTCTCCATTGACGGCAAGCACAAGCTTTTTGTCTTTACTATATAAAGGCTGTTTCCCCGATTGAACATCTACAATGGAGAGTCGCTCATGAGCCAAAATAGCTTTTTCACCGCAATAGATACCAGACCAGTCTGGCCCCCTGTGTCTAAGTTTTTTAGACATTTGCAGCACTTGTGGCCTCAATTTTTGTGAATCTACTTTTAAGTCAAAAACTCCAACAATTCCACACATTTTATTTCAAGATTATATTAGATGGTAATTTATTTATTCATTAAGTAATGAATTTTCCCTGCATTTTAGCTACTTATTCGAGATTTCAAAATGAAATCTGAAAAAGTATAATAAGACATTAAAAATTCGTCGATTATATCACTTTTTATTGAAAATCGGGCATGAAATTACTGCTTTTATTTAAATATTATAAATGATTCTATAAAAAAGATGCAATATTTTTAAAATTAATTACACCAATTACTAAATTGATAATTTACTGATCTGAAATTTGTCGATTTGATAAATAAGCCTGCTTACGGTGAGGTAAATTATTACATTCTCAAACTTTTTTATTCAATAATTACGTATTCCCATTCATTTTTGTCTAAAATCTTTACTTTTTTGAAACCAATAGTCAAAAGTTGTTGGGTAATTTCAGTAAAATGACTTGAAATTTCTCTGGGGAGATGTGCATCCGAATTGATTTGAATCGGAATATTCATTTTTTTTATGTGTTGTAACACCCAATCTCCTGGATACGTTTCTTTGCACAATTTTTTATACAAGCCTCGTTTATTGACCTCAATGATAGGTATGTAACGTGCAAAATTTGAATTATATTTTTTCCAGTATCAAATTGCTTTCCTAGTAGTTAGTAAGCATTTTTTTGTAATTTAAAGCACATTTCTCAATTAAATTTTTTAATCAAATTGTTTAATCATCATGAAATCGGTTTTAAGTATTTTAATTATTGCATCATTTATTGCGTGTTTGTCTTGTTCACCTAAAGAAAAAGATGAGATGAAAAGTGAAACAACTAAAGCACCATTTCAGCTTATGACCCTGGACCCTGGTCATTTTCATGCAGCACTTGTTCAGAAAATGATGTTGGATGGAGTTGATTCCGTGGTTTATGTTTATGCTCCGGAAGGCCCGGATGTACAGGATCATCTGGACAGAATTAAGGGATTTAATACCCGGGCGGAAAAT
>JAHEMV010000566.1 GCA_024643455.1 Cytophagales bacterium | reverse complement strand
TAATGCCTGCCCTTTTATTGTTTACCCTTGGTATTACCAATATTATTTCGGCAATTACTCCTGCAATTCCAAGTCGTTTACATTTCGTTGAAAGTATTCTTCCAATAAGTTTAATCGATGCTTCCAATGAGCTTGTTTCTGTTTCCGGTCTTTTATTAATTATCCTCGCAATTTTTCTACTTCAAGGCTCCAGAAGGGCCTGGATGGCTGCACTTGCACTTACGGCACTTTCCGTAGTCGGACACTTAATTAAAGCTGCAGATTTTGAAGAATCCATTTTATCTATCATCGTGGTAGCAGTTCTTTTATACACAAGGAGTTTCTATATTTTAAAACCACATCCCAGGTTCACGCGCTTAAGTTTGAAAGTGATTCTCTATGGTTTATCAGCAGTATTGCTATATGGGGTTTTGGGTTTTTATTTTATGGATAAACAACATTTTGGAATCGATTTTGTCTTATCAGATTCCATTAGGGCTGTATTAAAATTGTTTTTTCTGTTGGGTGATTCCAATTTGGAACCACTTACGGCTTTTGGGAGAAATTTTATATATTCTGTTTACACTGCTGGAGGCATTTATTTTGTTTTTGTACTCTTTGGATTGTTACGTCCGTATTTTACAAATCCTTTTAATTCGGATGAAGAAAAAGAACTTGTCGCTCAGTTGGCAACTAAATATGGACACTCTGCGCTGGATTATTTCAAAATCTATACGGATAAGTTATTTTTCATTACTGAAGACAAAGAGTCATTTATATCCTTTCGAATTACCCGTCACCTGGCAGTTGTTTTGGAAGATCCAATAGCTCCTGATATGGATAAAATGAGAGCAGCAGTTGAAGCCTTTGATGTTTATTGCGCTGAGAATGGATTTGTGCCAATTTATTACCGGGTGCCTGAGTCCAGTCTTTCTCTTTATTCAGGTCTCAAGAAAAAGAATTTCCCAATCGGTGAAGAGGCTGTTTTGGATTTGAAATTGTTTACCATTGACGGGGGTAAAATGAAACCTACACGAAGCGCTATCAATAGACTTACTGGTGAAGGATATTTGTTCAAAATCCATGAGCCTCCTATAAAAGAAGGTCTCTTGCAGAAGTTGGAATTGGTTTCTGATCAATGGCTCACTGCCATGGGTAAGAAAGAACTGGCCTTTACTCAAGGTGTTTTTGATAAAACCATATTGAAAAATCAACTCATTTTTACCATAGAAGATGCCGAAGAAAAAGTATATGCATTTTTAAATATTGTACCTGTTTATAAAAAGGGATTAACTACTTATGACTTGATCAGAAAAATAGATGATGCCCCAAATGGAGTTCTGGATATGCTCTTATGTCAAACTTTTCTTTACCTGAAAGAAAAAGGGTATGATAAAATAAATCTCGGCCTGGCGCCGATGTCTGGTATGACAGGAGATGATCTAAAGGAAAAAACAGTTAGCTATGCATACAAAAATATACGCACCTTCGACCACTTTAAAGGACTTCGCAAATACAAAGAAAAATTTTATCCTGAATGGAACAAAGTATATTTAGTCTACGATCACAACTACCATTTACTTCAGGTACCAGGTGCATTACGAAAGGTTTCAGAAACTTAATGAAAGCTGCTTTGGGCTAAAAAATGAACAAAAAAAGCTGCAATTATAAAACACAGCTTTTTTTGTCAAAGATTTTTAAAATAATTTATGCGAAATCCTGAGCGTTCATATAATCAAAATCTGCTTTTATATTTTCAAAAACATTTTCTTCTCGCTCATCTTCAATAAAATAATAGTTTAACCCATACTTTTTGCCGGCTTCAAATATTGATTTGAAATCGATTGTTCCCTGGCCAACTGTTGCTTCACCTTTTTCGGAGGTAGCATCTTTTACATGGAACATGCTTATCCTTCCTGGAAATTTATTGATTAAGTCAATGGGATTGTATCCTCCCATGGTCGTCCAGAACAAATCGGCTTCAAAGGTTACTAATTCAGGTTGCGTTTCCTGTATCAACACTTCCATAGGGATTTGGCTTTCCATGGTTTCATATTCAAAAGAGTGGTTATGATATCCGTACTTGATACCAGCAGCATTGCACAATTCTCCAACTTTATTCAAATTTTCGGCAACGGCTTTATAGCCATCAATATTGGACCTGATTTGATCCGGAATATATGGCGTGACGAGATATTCTATCCCAGCAGCTTTAGCGGCGTCGATTGCCACAGCAGCTTCATCAGTATTAAAATATCCACAATGCGTTGCGACCATCTTCATACCGAGGTCGTCTATAACCTTTCTATAGTCCGCAGCTGTATGTTTCCCGAGAAACAAACCATCAGCCCCAAGGCCATAGCCTTCGATTATTTGATATCCAATCTCAGCTACTTTTTTCATTGTCCCTGCAAAATCTTCCATAAGCTGGTTTCTAACGGAATATACCTGTATCCCAACCCCCATTTTGGGTGGTGGCGGTGCAATCGTTTCAACCGTTTCCTTTTTCTTTGGCGTACAAGATACTGCTGGAAGGACAAGGCTGGCTGCTGCAATGTAGGTCCCTGTTTTGATAAAATTTCTTCTGTTTGACATAGTTAAAAAAAATTAGAGTGCTAATGATTTGATTTATTTGAATTAAAGATACGAGTAGATGGCTATAAAATGAAAATTACATTTGCATTTGCTTACTTTGTTCCACAATTGATTACAAATAATGTCCAAAGAAATATTCCGGCTTTACTTAGCATTTGTATTTGTTTTGACAACTTCATTTGGCTATGCCCAGCCCGAAGTACAGAAGGCAAGTCAAAAGAAAATCAATGATGAGCTATTTGTGAATGAACTTGACGAAGATATATTGATGATCACGCATTACTTCCCGTGGGGTGGCAACAGTCTTGTTGTGTTGCTTAAAAATAAAAATGCTTTGCTTATAGACACGCCTTATGATGGCATCGCTACTACTGCTCCTCTGGAATGGCTAGACAGTATTTATGGCAAGCTGACATTTACTGCAATTGTCACTGGTTTTCATCAGGATAATTTGGGGGGTAATGAAGTTTTAATGGCAAATGGAATCCCTGTTTATGGAATGCGACTAACAGTGAATCACATGCTGTAGATAATGCCGTTGGTAAAAACATCCTGTTTGGCAGCTGCATGATTCGGGCTATGCAAGACCAGCGTCCTGGATTTATCGATTATGCCAATATGGTTGCATGGCCAAAATCTGTTGCATTGGTACAACAAAAATTTCCACAAAGTAAGATTATTGTTCCAGGTCATGGATTCGATGGGAATTTTGAATTAATTCAACATACCATCGATATATTAAATGCCTGGAATAGGGACAATCCAAAATGAAACTAAAAGTATTTACTTAATGGATT
>JAHEMV010000565.1 GCA_024643455.1 Cytophagales bacterium | reverse complement strand
ATCCTTCCTGCATATCTCCACTCCGGAAAAACCAAAGGAAAGACTTATAAAATGGATTTTCTTCAGGATATTTTTCCCTATAATAATTGTATATCCCACTGGAAAAATAAAATTCAGGGATATTTTCAGTATGGTCAAAACCTATTTTTATATATTTATAAGCGGTTTTAGCCTCTCCAAGGGCTTTAAAACTTAAGCCATTTTCCATGTAAAGCTCCGCCAAAAAAGCATGACTGGCCAGCAAGAAAAAATCGGCTTCCAGGTTTTCACCATTTTGTGCCAATAGTGATTCACTTTGAGCAATAGCTTGCTGAAGGTAGGATTCAAATAAGGTAAAAGATTTGTGATCCTTTCTGATTGGCCTGTATTTCCAACTGACATAAAAACCCTTTAAAAGCATCAAGCCTGGATAATCTGGCATTTTTTTTTCAAGATCAGCAATCATGATATCTGCTGCTTTAAAATTGAGGTTGTAAATGCTATCGATCGCCTGGTGTACTAGCTTTAATTCACTACCATTTTCCAGGATTTTGTATTGACTTCGCGCTGGAAGTACAGCCAAAAACCACAGCAGAAAAATTAAATAGATTGTTTGTCGATGGTTTTTCAAATGAAATAAATTAAAGGGGCGAAATTGAAAAAAAATATGGATTTATTCAGAAAACATATAGTATAAGTTTTTATAACGGGAAAACTATCAATTCTGATGCATTATGGTTTCAATATCCATTTGGATGATTTTCCAGGTAAAAAAACCAGAATGTCTTAAGATCTTTTTATAAAATAGAAAAAAAAATATTTTTAAGGATTCACCAATTAAGTCATGTAACAAACATTATTTTTGCGGAAAAATTATGCTTGATTGCATATGAACGCCAACAATTCAATTCCCCCATTTGCCTGTGTTTTTTGTTTTATTGTCACTGTTTTGGATTCAGAATTATTGAATTCAATTGGAGTTCATTTATTTAAAAGCCTAAACTAAAATGAGCCAGGAAGCAATTATTACTCTTTTCATTATTGCAGGGGCTGTGATTCTTTTCGCCACCGAAATTGTATCCATTGACCTTGTTGCTCTTGCGATCATGGTTACCTTGATTTTATTTCAAATTATAACGCCGGAGGAGGGTGTACAGGGTTTTAGTAATAAAGCCACCATCACTGTTGCATTCATGTTCGTATTAAGTGCTGCCTTGCTCAAAACAGGTGCTTTGCAATTTATATCGCAACAACTATCAAATACCTTCCGGTATAATTTTAAGACGGGCCTGGTGTTGATGATGATTCTAATTGCATTTATTTCGGCATTTATAAATAATACACCAGTTGTCGCCGTATTCATCCCCGTAGTGATACAGATTGCTCATTCTTCTGGACAAAATCCAACCAAGATGTTAATACCCCTATCCTTTGCTACTATTTTTGGAGGTACCTGTACGCTTATCGGAACATCAACAAATATATTAGTAAGTGGGATTGCGGAAAAATCGGGAGAAGCACCTTTTACAATGTTTCAGATGGCACCGATGGGAATTGTATTTCTAGTTGCCGGGATAGGCTATATGGTATTTTTTGGAGTCCGGCTATTGCCGGATCGAAAAGAAGAAAAAGACCTGAAAACTAAGTTTGGTATGAAAGATTACCTTGCAGAAATCGAGTTGCTCGAAAATTCGGATTCTGTGGGAAAAAAAATCATGGAGTCTGTTCTGGTTAGAGAATTGGAAATGGATATCATAGAGGTTCGTCGCAACGCAAGTAAGTTTACCCTCCCTCCAGGTGATATGGTTCTTAAGGCACATGATATTCTGAAAGTTCGATGCAATGTTGAAAAAATAAAATCATTAAAAGACCGCACAAAAATTTTGCTTGTATCCCCATTGAAAATTGGAGATGATGATTTGAAAGGTAAAAACTCAGTCATAGTTGAGATGGTGATTACTGTCAACTCCGAATTGGAAGGGAAAACGCTTAAAGATGTTGATTTTAAAAGCAGATATAGAGCGATACCGTTGGCCATTCGTCACAGACAGGAAGTATTGCATGAGCATTTGTATGATGCCAAACTCAAAGCAGGTGATGTGATTTTGGCTGAAGTAAAAAAGCACTACGCGATAGAATTAAAAAGAAAAGAAATAGATAGGGAAGTTCCTTTTGTGCTGATTTCAGAAAATCCGATTACGGATTTTGACAAACGGAATTTTTTTATCGTTATGGGGGTCATTCTTACAGTCGTACTTCTAGCGACATTAAATGTTGTAGATATCATGGTAGGTTCGATTGCCGGTGTGACAATTCTGGTATTTTTAAGAACACTTTCCATGAAAGAAGCGTACGACGCAATCAACTGGCAGGTCGTTTTTTTACTTGCTGGAGCTTTAAGTCTTGGCACGGCTATGACCAATTCAAAATTAGATTTGGCAATTGCTGATTTACTGGTAGAGCATCTGGGATTTTGGGGTCCTATAGCGATTGTTTCCGGTTTATATCTGGTCACTTCCATGCTAACAGAGGTTATGTCAAACAATGCGACGGCAGCTCTTCTTGCCCCTATCGCCATCTCCACAGCGCATAATCTTGGCTTGAGCCCTGTGCCATTTTTAATGGCAATTACTTTTGCGGCTTCGGCAAGTTTTATGACGCCAATTGGTTATCAAACCAATACCATGGTCTACGGTGCAGGTCAGTATCGATTTATGGATTTCATAAAAATTGGAACCTGGCTTAATATTTTATTCTGGATTTTGGCCACCTTTCTGATTCCTGTATTTTACAAATTCTAAGTATCGTAGATGTTTTTTGCAAAATCTAATGGAAAGAATACGCTAACTGTAGATTTAATCCAAAGTCATTCGTTGATGCATCCTTTGAAACTGGCTGACTGTCGAAATTGAAATAAAAACTAAGACCTATTTTAAAGTCATTATTAAAAATTTTAACATAGGGATTCATATTTAGCGATGAAATATACCTCCCCCAATTGGTGATATAGGGTGATAAACTTATGTTCGAATCTACACCGACTTTCGTTCCGGCATTTTTGTAAACTTTCCATACCAGCTGGAATAAACCTGCTAGGTTGTCTTGATTTTCTGAGTCATCTAGCGGAATTTCATTCGTAACCACCAATCCAGCTCCAGAGTAGAGCCGATTCCAAGAGTTATAGGTGATATCCTTAATGCCCGTAATACTTAAACTAACTTTTCGCTTTATCCCCAATTCCGTATTTTGACTCAATGCTAAAGTGGTTTCTGCTGACCAATTGTTTTTAAATTTTCGTTGCCATGCCAAAGACACCATCCCATTACTAGAACTTAGCGAATCACTCTGATAAGTGGAATTGTTATTCCAGCTTAAATTGAAATAAATCGACTTTT
>JAHEMV010000564.1 GCA_024643455.1 Cytophagales bacterium | reverse complement strand
TATTAATTGGTTATTCAGGCCATTCTTTTGTGGTTTTGGATACAATGTTAAATTTAGAGATGAATATTTTGGGATATTGTGATAAAGAGTCAAAATCTTATAATCCTTTCGGTTTAGACTTTTTGGGTCATGAAAATCATATTCTTTTAAAAGATAAAATATGGTTTGTTTCAATCGGAGATAATGCTAAAAGGTGTGATATTGTCAAAGATTTAAAAAATGTAGGGACTACTGTAAATGTAATAAGTAAGGAGGCAAAAATATCTAAAAAAGCAAAAATTGGAATAGGTAATTTTATTAATACTTGCTCAATTGTCAATGCTTTTTCCACAATCGGTAATTTTTGCATTGTCAACACAGGAGCAATCATAGAACACGAATGTTTTATTGATGATTTTGCACATATAGCTCCTGGTGCAGTGCTTGCCGGAAATGTAATTGTCGGTAAAAGAAGTTTTATTGGTGCAAATGCTGTAGTTAAAGAAGGAATAACTATTGGAAATGATGTAATTGTCGGCGCAGGATCAGTAATTCTACATGATATTCCTGACAAATGTTCTGTAGTAGGAAATCCTGGAAAAATAATAAAAAGACATTAAATGATTCCGCTTTCAATCCCACACATTGCAGGTAATGAATGGAAATATGTAAAAGATTGTCTTGATACAGGCTGGATATCTTCTGTTGGGGCATATGTAAACCAATTTGAAAAAATGGTTGCTGAGTTTGTTGGGGCCAAATATGGAATAGCTTGCGTCAATGGAACCGCTGCGCTTCATATTGCACAATTACTTTTAAATATTCGACCAGGCGATTATGTCATCGTGCCTAATATTACTTTCGTTGCAACGCTTAATGCCGTAAAATATGCAGGCGCTATACCAATTCTAATTGATATTGATCCAAATACTTGGCAAATGGATTTAGATTTATTAGAAAGATATTTAGAAGAAAATACCAGTTTGATAACTGTATCAACTGAAGATTCTGAAGCCATTTATTCTTCTTTTTCTAATTCAAGCAAACTTATTAAAGCCATTATGCCCGTGCATGTTTTGGGAAATATAGGCAATATGAATCGTTTGGTAAATATTGCCGAAAAATACCATTTGAAAATTATTGAAGATAGCACAGAAGCACTCGGCTCTTATTATAACGGACAGCATGCAGGCACTTTTGGAGAGATTGGCACTTTTAGTTTTAATGGAAATAAAATTATTTCAACTGGTGGCGGCGGAGTAATTGTTACCAATAATAGTGATTTGGCAATAAGAGCAAAACATATAACCACCACCGCAAAAGCCTCTCCAATAGAATATTACCATGATGAAACCGCTTATAACTATAGATTGGTAAATATTCTTGCAGCTGTGGGTGTAGCTCAAATGGAACAACTACCTACTTTTATAAAAAGTAAAAAAACAATGGACGCCTTCTACCGTTCTGAATTATCTGGAATCGGCGACATACAATTTCAATCTATTAGTGAAAATGTAGACGCTAATTGCTGGTTGTTCACTTTCAGAACCAATAAAATGAGAGGATTATTGGATTATTTGAACACCCAGCAAATTCAAAGTCGTCCTTTTTGGGTTCCCATGAACCAACTTCCAATGCACCAAAATGATATTTATGTTTCGAATAATAATTATTCGAATATTGTTTATGAAACAGCTATTAGCATTCCAAGTTCAGTGGGTTTAACCGCTGATGAATTGGAATTAGTTGTCAAAAAAATTAAAGCTTTTTTCAAGAATTAATATAAAAATTGTCTTTTCATTTAGACTTCATTCAATTTTATTAGATGTTCGATTTAGAAAAATTCATATCCAAAAAGGTGATCAAAAGAAAATCATCTTTTTTCATTAAGGATATTCAAGATCATAGAATAGTTTTAAAAGAAAGGATAAATGGTAAGGCAGTATTGGTAATTGGTGGTGCTGGAACCATCGGATCTTCATTTATTAAAGCCGTCCTTCAATTCAATCCATCCAAACTTTATGTCGTCGATTCTAATGAAAATGGTCTGACCGAACTAACACGAGACTTAAGATCTGACTTTAAAATACAAGTACCAAAAGAGTACAAAACTTATCCCATAGATTTTGGACACAATGTGTTTTCGAAAATCCTTGAAAAAGAGGGTCCTTTTCATATTGTTGCAAATTTTGCTGCACACAAACATGTGCGAAGTGAAAAAGATCATTATTCCGTAGAAGCAATGTTAGACAACAATGTTTTCAAAGCGAAACTGTTATTGGATAAATTGGTTAAAAATCCACCTGAACGGTTCTTTTGTGTATCTACAGATAAAGCTGCAAATCCTGTCAATGTCATGGGAGCAACTAAAAAGTTAATGGAAGAAGTAATCATGAGTTATTCAGATCAACTTCCTATTACCACAGCTAGATTTGCGAATGTTGCATTTTCAAATGGGAGCCTCTTATTTGGATATCTAGAACGACTATTGAAAAGACAACCCTTATCCTGCCCATCTGATGTAAAACGATATTTTGTTTCACCTGAAGAAAGTGGACAAATATGCATGTTAGCATGTATTTTAGGAGTAAAAGGAGATATCTTTTTTCCAAAATTCAAAGAAACACGTTTAACCTCATTTAAAGAAATAACGGACGAATTTATCCTTGAAAATGGCTATGCTATTGATGTCTGCGATACTGAAAACGAAGCCAAATCAAAGGCTTCAGAATTGAGAAAAGGAGGTCAAAGTTATCCTGTTTACTACTTCAAATCTGAAACTTCAGGCGAAAAATTGTTTGAAGAATTTTTCACAAAAACTGATTTTGTTGATGAAAATTCTTTCAATAGTTTAGGGGTAATAAAAAATGCAAACAAGGTCAAATTAATTGAAATTGAGCACATGATTCAGGATTTGAAAGACTTACTAGACAGAGAAAACTATGATAAAAACGACATTGTAAAAATAATGCAACAGTATATTCCTAATTTTGATCATATTGAAACTGGAAAAAGTCTAGATCAGAAAATGTAATATGTATATTTTTATAAAAAGGCTTTTTGATTTCATTTCTGCATTGATAGCTCTACTTATTTTATCTCCATTACTTTTACCTATAGTAATCGGGTTGAAATTAACCGGAGAAGGATATATTTTCTACTTTCAAGAAAGAGTAGGATACAAAAATCAAATGTTTAGGATTTTTAAATTTGCTACCATGTTAAAAAATTCTCCCAATATGGCAGGCGGATTAATTACAACAAAAAAAGATCCAAGACTTACTCCATTGGGTGGTTTTTTACGAACATCTAAAATAAATGAACTGCCACAACTTTTAAACATACTTTTTGGTCACATGAGTGTCGTTGGGCCACGTCCTGTGATGCAAAAAAGTTTCAATGC
>JAHEMV010000097.1 GCA_024643455.1 Cytophagales bacterium | reverse complement strand
ATCAAATTAATTTTGTAACCTCAAAAATAGTCTTTTTGATGAGTTTACCAAGTATAATAGATTATTGATGAGCTACTTATAGATTAAAACCTTTTACAGTTTAAAATATAGTTAATTCAAAATCATCTTAAGTTGCTTTCACTAGCACCAGCCTGGATTTGTCAGCATCAGCGATTTTATTAATGAATTCAATAAAATTCACATACTCGCCGGGAGGAAAGGTCCCTTCAGTCAATGAGAATTTTCTGATGTATCGAATGGATTCCTCCTCTGCAAGAATGTATGCCTCATATTGCCCGAATGGAGAATCCATACTTATTTTTTCTGGAATATGCTCCAGATGAAAACCCTGCGGAACAGTAATTTTGACCGTATCGATATCTTCAAATGGATGGTTTAGTACGAATTCGTATTTTCGTTCCTTCTGAGGAATCATTAGCGTTACCGATTTATTAAACACATCTGGTTCTATGAATATCCGTTTTCCACTTACCGAGGCGAAGTGATTGATGGATACACTGATATCGGCAGTCAATTCTGGGATAGCATCTTTCTTTGCTTCAAATGCATATTCTCCAAGTTCAAAACTTGGTATATCCAGATTTTTGTACAACCATTTCTTTTGCTCTGTCTCACCAATATCCAATAAGCCAGAAAAATTATCGTATTGCAAACCTGAGCATTTTGCCGATAAATTAACTTCAGCGCTTCCATCCGATTTTAGGTCAACCTGAGTCAGTTGTATTTGCCTGTTTACCTCTTTTGCATAAACCGGAGTATGGACAATTTTTCCTCCGGTTTCATTGATAACGAGCACATCCCTGTCCCCGGTGAATGTGCCTAAATAGCCAAACGGATTGTCCTGAGAGGTGCATTCCAACCATATCGTATCCTGATAATTTGGCACGCATAATATCATATGATTGAATTGATTACTGGGAAATTCTTTCATTATGTTAGATGTATTTCTTCCAGCTTTTACTAAGGTATAATAGGATTCTATATCAACAGATTTAAGCAAGGATTTCATATAGTTACTCAATGCTTTGCAGTCGCCATAACCATTGCTGGCCACATCAGTAGCAGGGAAAGTCTGCCATCCTCCAATACCCAGTTGTATGCTTACATATCGGGTGTTGGACTGCAGATATGTATAGATTTTCCGGATGATTTCGGTACGGGATGTTTCCTGCCCAACCAATTCTTTAATTTTGACTGTAAGTTCTGCCGGTAATGAATCTCTTCCACTATTTAAGTTTTTTTCCCAAAGTCCAAAAGACGCCCAATCATTCATGTTTCCTTCATAACCTTCGAGTAAAAAATCACTTGGCGCAGTTAATACTGTCGGGAGAACCTTTCTTAGAAAAGGCATCCTTGGTTCCGGTTCGATAGCTGAAAAACTACCAAATTCCCATGAAGTTACCTTCTTTCCGTCAATGCTATTTTCTTTAGCACTCGGCTCCATATTGAGTTCTATGTATCGGATCTTATAATTTTCAGGATATATTATTTCTAAACTTGATTGCTGGGAAGAAATATTGAAAGAAGTGAACGGCATCCAGTTTTCAAACGACATAAAACCATTTTCCTGGATTTCATATTCATATTCGATCGTATATGGATATTCTGCGTAGCGTAAATCAAAATATTTCATCCTATTATCTGAATAAATAGAAAAGCCATCAAACGCAGAATAGTCTTTTATATCCTTGTTTTTAAGTTGGGTTATTAGCTTACCTGATTTATCATAACTTCTGCATGAAAGCGAAGTAATTTTACTGATTTTGTCATATCCGATGCTTACTTCGGCATAATCATCCGCTTTTTTATTGAGGATCGTGATCGCCTTTTTTGTATAGGATTTTGCTTTTCCTACCTCTATTACTTCATACCTGGTAATATCTTCTCGGATCACTGCGTTACTGTTTTCGCGTAATGTTTCTGGGATATCACTCACAGGATACATTGGAATTTTCTGAGCAACAGATTTGAAAGAAAATGCAACTGCAAAAATCAGCGTGATCAAAGCAGCATTAAAAGCTGTCAAATTTTTCATTTCAAATCAGCTTAATTGGAGTCAATTTTTTTAAGCACGATTTGTTCTTTTTGCTTGGCAACCAACATAGCATAAAACTCTTTTAGCTCTTTAAATTTTTCAGATGGATAAAAACTTTCGCTTATCTGCCAGGTATGCATAAGCTGAATTCTATTTCCATTGGTCTGAATAGCATATTTGAAATTTGCAGTTCTGTCAGGTGTCATAAGATTGACTGACTCAGGAAGTTCATCTACCACATAACCTTCAGGAATTTCCAGGTTTAGGAGATAGTTGGTTTTCATTGGTATAACAAACTCTATCGGAAATTTTCTGGAATCTTGTTTTAATGGATTTTCATCTATTTTTCCACTAACAATGGGATTGATGTATATCATGTTGCCCATGGCTTCAGCCGCACGATTGACTTCGATTTGAATTTTCTCTTTTACAGGCTGGTCTATAGCCTCAGGAGCATCAATTTCAAAATTTTCTATAGACCAATCCGTATGATTACTTTTAAAATTTTCTACATATTTTTCCTGACCATCAATACTGATATTATTTCTGATGTTTACAGCGCTATAGCCAACATTTTTTGTATTGGCGCTACCTTTCATCGTTCCGGAAGCATCCAAAGTCAAAATAAATTGAGTGGTTTTATCCAGGCCTTCTACAGGGTGCAAGTCAACCCATCCGGGTCTTGTATCCGAAATGGCATACCCTCTCTGGTTGAGGCAACGATAGGGTAACATTCCAAAAGGCATTTCCTTTTCTGTTGCATCTAGTAATACAAATTTATCCCCAAGTTTTACCCGCACAATCAGGTAATTGTATTTGTCTATAATCGGGGAAACCGGATGTACTAGTCCATTGTCAATCGTGCTGATGATTACCGGGTCTGCCTCAATATCAACTGCTCTGAGCATAGAGACCAGTAAAGCATTTATATCGGCACTATTGCCAGTGCGATCGTCATACGATTTCTTAATATTTTGACTTGGCATGAAGCGCTCCCTTTTATCCCATTTCATATATTGACTGACATAACTGTACACTGCATTGCTTTTTTCAATAGGATCTTGATATGTATTTGCTATCGGATCTGTTACATCTTTGTAAAAGGACTTTGGTTTCATGTTTGGGCCAAAATCATCGTAGGTATTCAAAAATTTATCCACAACCTGAGGCCAGTCGCTTAATATAGGTCGATTCTCTTTTGACAGTGTTTGATAATTGGACAACTGAAAATCCACGCTCAATAGATAATTCTGATAATTTCCAACAAATTTTTCATCCTTTAGCCCTTTAAGATCTTTAGCTATCCAATGATAAATATCATTTCTATAATCTATTTTTCTCTGTGACATAGATGCAGATTTTGATTGGCTCATATTAGAAAAATCGGCTCTCTGGGTTTGAGTCCAGGAAATGGATCCAGGCCTGCTGTCCGTTTCATATGAGTAAAATGATTCGAAACCTTGTGCGTTTTTCAGGTAGGTGAGGTATTCTGGTATGTTTACAATATATTCGCTCCATTTTACAGGAATAGACTTTTGAAATTGCCATTTATCCAGTATGGTGATATAGTTTGAATTTATAGTATAAGAATACTCAATAACAGATCCTTCTTTTACATTTGGTAAAGTGAATTTGACGCGCTTATAATTCTCACTAGTCTTTTCCGTAAAAATATTTTCTTTGCCCAACTTGGACTCTACTAATTTTCCATTTTCCATGTTATAGGTGTAGCCTTTAATCTGTGAAATGGATTGTTCAGTATTGTTATCATCGTACAAAGAAATCTGTTCTGTCGCCCACTTATAGCCATCATCATTAAAGATTTTTATCCTGCAAATTCGCTGTAATTGATTTTTCCATTCCCCTTCGTTGATATCGAACGTAAAACTCAGATTGCCATAATCGCAGAGAACTACAGCATCCGCATCAGGATCTGGTTCATATACTTCCATATAGACATCTTCCATGGAAATATCTCTTAGTTTTATAGGAGGTTTTTGAGCAAAAAGATTAAATGAAACGCATAGTAATAGTGCAAAAAAGAGGGGTTTAGGTAGTATTTTCATGATAAAAAAATTATAAAAAATGAATAAGAATAAATAATCAAAAAAAAGAACGATCACTTACTTAAATATAAAATTTAAGATCATTAAATCAAATATGAAAATCAATATTGAAAATAAACAATAATAATCCGTTGAAAACCAACGATGTAATCTATTGTAAAAAATGCATAAAAAGTTAGATTAAAAGCAGAAAAGTGCAGTTTACAAATCTTTGCTTTTTAAAATCAGATAAGAAAAAACAATGAAGGCAATACCATACCCTACTGCCCACACCAGTTGTTCCAAAGAAACAATGGCCTCAATAGGATTGCCAAGGTATTTGGAAAAAGGGAACGTATTCAGGTTGTCGATGGTACTCATCGGTAAAAAATTGCTTATCGAGTCGGGAACGCTCCAGGATAAGATAGGCTCCAAAATAAAATCGTAGACCAGCAGTAAAATGATAGACAACCCGGTTCTTTTAAGCAGTAGCGCCAGAAAAAGGGCATATATAAAATACACGATCAATTCAATAAAATAAGCCAATACATAATCCATTCGAGGAAAAATAGTGGCTGTGTCAACTTGTACTCCCTGTGAATATCCAAGGATGAAACCAATTACTATAACAAGCAGTGTGGAATAAAGAGCTAGTACTTTGGCAAGGCCAATTTTGGAAAAAAGCCATTCCCGGCGGCTAATTCCATCAATGATATTTTGTCGGGCTGTGCCATATGAAAATTCATTACTGACAGAAGTAATCACGATCAGCGCCAAAATAATTTTGAAATAACCGGCGATATAGGTGAGGTTTTGCCAGACATCAGGAAATTGCAATATTGGTTTCAATGCCAAATCAATATTCGGAACGTCATTGGCCATGACGTTTATATTTTTCAAAAAGGAATTGAAATTCATGGAAATCAGGAATAAAACTACACCATGAAGTACCACCATGATCCAAAACGCGGAACTGGTTATTTGCTTTCTGAATTCTATTCTCAATAATTTAAGCACGGTTTTCGGATAAAAGGTGTAAAAATTCTTGTTCTAAACTCCCTTTCTGATGGGAAAAATGGGTAATATCAATCCCATTGGTGATTAAGAATGAGCTTAATTCTGAGGCTTTGAACCCATCTTTTAGCCTTACCTTAAACGTACCCTGTTTTTTCTCTATTTGCTCTATTCCGATAAAACCAGAGAGTACTTTTTCAAGTTGCGCCATATTGTCTGATGCGATCTCTATACCATCACTGCCGGCTAAAAGTGATTGTACTTGGCCTTCATACAGTTTTTTTCCACTTTTTAAAACAGCCACATGTGTGCAGACCTTCTGGACCTCATCAAGCAAATGACTCGACATGATCACGGTGATGCCCTGATTGGCAATTTTTAAAATTAGCTCACGAACATCAGCAATTCCTTCAGGATCCAATCCATTTGTTGGTTCATCCAACACCAATACCTCCGGTTCACCAAGCAAGGTTGCAGCAAGTGCCAACCGCTGTTTCATTCCTGTAGAATAGGTGCCGAATTTCCGATTAACGAATTTCGATACGCCTGATATTTCAATTTTTTCATGGATCTTAGGGGATTTCAGGTCTTTGATGTCGGCTATTAAAGCCAAATTTTGAAATCCATTTAGGTGAGGATAGAAATTTGGTTTGTCTAGCAAAGCACCAATTTTTTTCCTGAGGTGATCATTTTTTCCTTTTTCAAACCAGGAATAACTTCCAGAAGTCGCGTTGGTGACGCCAAGCAAGATGCCAAGCGTGGTGGTCTTACCACTACCATTTGGCCCAAGAATGCCAAAAACATCCCCTTTTGTTACATTAAGGCTTAATTTATCCAGCGCTTTCAGGATGCCGTAATTTTTGGAAAGGTTTTCTGTAGTGAGAATTTTTTGCATAATGAAACCAAATTATGATTTTTAGTTTTACTCAGCGTGCCAAATTATATGTATGGTAAAATGTTGATTTGAAATGAAGTTTTATCAAATATGAGGTAAATTTCAAATCGACAAGCTAATCAAGCGTTTTCAAATCTGTTTCCTCGTCAATATCAATGGCACCAGCGATAAATGGAATTTCTACAATATCCTTCAGGTAATTCACAAAAATCTTTTTTCCACCTTCATCACCTTTGAGTTCTTTCATCATCTCAAAGTAAAAACTATCGATTAGCACCGGAACACCGAAAGTACCAGAATAGGCTGAAGCAATAATCATAGGCCTGGATGCATCATAGGCATTTACCAATTTGCTGAGGTGCTCTGCATCCACGAAAGGTTGATCCACCATAGTAAGTAAAATAGCATTGGTATCGGGGGTCTTTTTCAAAATGTGGTTCAGTCCATTTCGGATGGAGGCACCAAGTCCTTCCTCCCATTGAGGATTAAAAAATATATTGACTTCCAGATCATGGATTTCTTTGACAATTGCATCATGATTGAATCCAGTAACTATTGTGATATTTCCAATATTGGATTTGATGGCTTCCCTGGCTATTCGTCTGATTAACGATTCTCCTTTATACTTCACAAATTGTTTTGGTTGCCCCAGTCGCTTTGAAGCACCGGCAGCCATCACTAATATTTCGATTTTGGTGGTTTTTCCTAGCATGATGTTGACGTAAATAGTATTACAAAATGAATCAAATTGGTCATTTTGCCATAACAAGTTAGCATTTTTAATCAGGTTTCCGTATTAACAATTATTGTTTATTTATTTTCGAAACGCAATAAAATTTACAGCGTTGAAAATAATTTTTTCAATGACTTAATATTGATAATATAATAGATTTGATGAGTAAAAAAGCAGCATTTTTTCAAGCGCGTGCACAGGACTTCAGTAAACAAACTGAAGCACTTCAATCAAGGTATAATACGATTTCTTTTTTTAGGATCATCGTATTTGTCGTATTTACTTTTTTAGTTGTTTGGAGTATATCGAACCGCGATTTTATCCTCATTTTTATCTTTTCCAGTTTGTTTCTTATTGTTTTTGGATTGATTGTACGCTATCACAATCAAATAAAGAAGAACATGGATTTATGCCAAAAAATCCATGACATCAATGACGAAGAAGTGAGACGACAACATCATGAATTTAATGGCATTTATGGTGGTGACGAATTCATAGATGAAAAACACCCTTACACAAGTGATCTGGATGTTTTTGGGAGGAGTTCACTTTTTCAACTAATCAACCGAGCGGGAACAGTTCAGGGGATGTTAACCTTAAAATCCTGGTTTGCCCAATTTTCTACAAAAGGAATAATAGAAACAAGGCAAAAAATGGTAAAAGAACTCATGCCTTTAATTGATTGGCGACAAAATTTGCAGGCGCATGGTCGAAAGCGAATCGTAAAAAAGGAAAATGAACACGCTTTGACAACCTGGCTTGAAGACAATGATTTTATTGGAAGCAAGTTGTTTTATAAAATCATCCCATACGTAATGATCAGTTTTTCACTGGTTCTCATTATCGCTGCCGTGTATGAATTGATTTCTGATTATTTTTTATTCCTGCCTTTTTTTATCACTGGGTATTTTTTATATAAAATTCACGACTATTCACGCAAAACGTATGAAATGACGGATTCCGGTGTTAAAATTTTGGAATCGGTTGAGAATATGTTGTTATCGATCGAAGGGCAATACTTTTCACACGGGCAACTTGTTCATTTGAAAAACCAATTATCCTCAAAAGGCTTAGTCGCATCACAAAAAGTAAAGGAATTGAGAAAAATTTTGGAACTCTTGAATCTAAGGGGGAACATGATCTATCAAATTTTGAATCTATTTTTTTTACTGGATTATATTTTTCTGGCGAAAGCAGAGAAATGGCGATCGGATTTTGGTGATGAAATAACCATTTGGTTTAATACGATTGCTGAATTTGAAGCTTTGAATAGCCTTGCTGCTTTTGCTTTTGCCAATGAAAATTTCGTTTTCCCAAAAATCATGGAAAATCCATACATTTTTAAATGCGAGAGATTGGGTCATCCATTAATTCCGGAGGAAAAAAGGGTCAATAATGATTTCAACTTTTCCGGGAAAGGCAAAACATGTATCATCACAGGATCCAATATGGCTGGTAAAAGTACATTTTTGAGAACGGTAGGAGTGAATGCTGTACTCGCATTTGCGGGAGCTCCGGTTTGCGCTGATTCCATGGATATTTCAGAATTTTTAGTTTTTAGCAGCATGCGTACCAAAGACAACCTGGAAGAGAATATTTCATCTTTTTACGCAGAATTGCTTCGCCTGAAAATGTTGTTGGAAGAAATCAATGAGGGAAAACCAATATTTTATTTATTAGATGAGATCCTTAAAGGCACCAATTCAGTTGACAGGCACATTGGCGCTGAGTCACTTATTTTGCAATTGAATCGATCTAATGCGTTTGGACTTGTTTCTACACATGACCTGGAATTGGGAAAGTTGAGTGAGAAAAATAATTTGATAACCAATTTTAATTTTAGTAGTTCTATAATTGGAGATGAAATCGTTTTTGATTATAAATTGCAAGAAGGTATTTGCAGGAGCACAAATGCAAGTCAACTCATGGCAAAAATTGGAATTCAAATTAAATCGTAATTATAAATTGTATTGAACATGTCAAATGCACAAGTAGGAATTATTATGGGGAGTCAGTCAGACCTGAATATTATGGAAGAGGCTGCTCAAATTCTAAAATCTTTTGGGATCACTTATGAAATAAATATTATTTCGGCCCATCGGGCACCAGATATTCTGGCTGATTGGGCAGGATCTGCCCGTGACCGAGGTATGAAAGTGATCATCGCCGGAGCTGGAGGAGCAGCGCATTTGCCGGGTGTTACCGCAGCATTTACAACTCTGCCAGTAATTGGTGTGCCAGTAAGATCCCGGATTTCCATTGATGGATGGGACTCCATATTATCAATTCTTCAAATGCCAAGCGGTGTACCTGTTGCTACAGTTGCTTTGGATGCAGCAAAAAATGCCGGGATTCTGGCTGCCCAGATTATCGGAACTTATGATGAAAAAGTAGCAAAGAAATTAGCTGATTTCAAAATTGATATGCGTGAAAAAGTGATAGCCTCAGCAAGGGAATTAAAAGAAAAAGGGTATTAATGGAAATTAATTTCCTTAGAAAATAGAGGCCTGATAAAACGGCCTTTATTTTTTTATACTGCGTTTCATTTTAAATTTTGAATCATCGATTTCAGGTTGAGATTTTTTGAGTTTCAACTCCTCTTTATATCCATTCCAAAGCAAATACAGTGCAAAAACCATGGGCAGATAGGCCAATAAGCTTTGTGTGCCCAATAGAGAATTCATAGTATAAAACTTATAGATAAGAAATGCTGAAAGCACAAAAGCAACCAGTCCCAGGTACATTTTAAATTTGGCTTTTTTGATTTCTTCTTTGATGCGATTTTCTTCAATCACAAATTCATCCACCAGGCGGATAATATAGGCGATGTTATCTTCAGTAAGCTCGCTTTTAAACTGATTTCTGATATCTGTATATGATTTTCCTTGCTCAAATAACTGAAGCGCTTCTTCTAGTTTTTGTTTTATGATTTGATCATCCATATCCATTTTTTCTGAAAATTACACATAGAACTAATTTTTTGAAAGGCTCTTTTCCTTTTTCGAAAATTGAACTGTTTTCAAAATAAAATATTCATCCTTTTTTCTTTTGCATTTGCTTAATGCCTGATGTGCAAACGAATTTATTTAAAAGCAAAAACACAGATTAAGTAAAAAGATTATGATTTCGGATAATCCGGTTATGAAAAATAATGAACAATGTAATTAAAATGACCCAATTGCATTTATAATGGATTGGATTCAACCTATCTTTGCGACGGATCAGAAAGATAAATGTGAAGTAGAATATGAAAGAGATCTTAAATAATGAATTTGCCAATGTGAGTTATGATAGTTCAAGTAAAACCATCATAGCAGTTTGGAAGAAGCCCTCTACATCTGAGGCATATCGATTAATATTTTCAGCAATACTTGATAATATAAAGAAATATAAAGCTGAAGCTTTTATAAGTGATATTTTTCAACAGGGGATGGTTGGGACAGAAAACAGGTTGTGGATTCAAAATGAAATTTTACCGAAAGCTTACGTACTTGGATTAAGAAAAATAGCTTTAGTAGCACCAAATGATGTTTTTTCAAAATTTTATGTTGAAAGCGTAAGGAACGGTGTATCAGATAAAGGGATAAATTTAGAGTTTCAGTATTTTCAGGACTTAATTTCATCTCAGGCCTGGGTATTGGATCAGGAATTAGTGATGTAAAAGCACAAAAAAAGAGAGACAATATTTATCTCTCTTTTTTTCGTTTATCAGTTTTAATTAAAAGGTATAATCATTTTTTTCAAGTAGGTAATCAGCTACCCTTCGTCGTGCTTCCTTCAGGTTGAATGGTTCGATTTTAGTAAATCGTTTCAAGCCTATGAGCATCATGCGCTGTTCATCTCCATCAGAGAAGGCATAGATTGCTTGTTTGCCTGCCCAGGATGCTTTTTCTATTGCACAATGCAAATAAATCCTTGCCAGATCCATATAAACTCCGGACTGTTCTTTTCCGCGCATTGATATAATCTTTTCTACCCTAAGCAAGGATGATTCAGCTGCATAACCTTCGATCAACATATCTGCCAAACTCATCAGTACCTCCTGTTCATCTTTGAGGCTGGTCATCAGTTTCTGAACCGCAGCTCCGGCGATCATCAGTCCTGCTTTTTTAAGGTTTGCAATTGCTTTCTTCTCTTTAGCAAAAATTTCGTCACTTTCAGATGTGCCAAATTCAGGGATTGAGGTCAACTCTTTTGCTACAGCCATAGCAGGACCCATAAGATCAATTTCGCCTTTCATGGCCCGTTTCAGAATCATATCGATAGTCAACATTCGATTGATTTCATTTGTGCCTTCAAATATTCTGTTGATTCTCGCATCTCTATAAGCTCTATCCATAGGACCTTCAGCAGAATATCCCATGCCTCCGTAAATCTGGACGCCTTCATCTACTGCATAATCTACAGTTTCTGAACCGTGAACTTTGAGGATCGCACATTCTATTGCAAACTCTTCTGTTGATTTGAGTTTTGCTTCTGCCTCACTCATACCATTTGCAACCAATGCATCAAATGCGTCATCAATATTTTGACTAGCACGGTAATGCGCTGATTCTGAAGCAAATATTTTTGCAGCGACATCACCTATTTTATGTTTTATTGCTCCAAAAGAACCTATTGTTTGTCCAAACTGTTTGCGTTCATTGGCATATTTAATAGCAAGTGCTAATGAACCTTTTGCACCACCAACTGCACCAACACCTAGTTTGATTCTACCAATGTTTAGGATATTCAACGCGATTTTAAACCCATTTTCCCTTTCAGAAAGTAAATTTTCTACGGGAACTTTGCAGTCATTGAAGAAAATCTGACGTGTCGATGATCCTTTGATCCCCATTTTCTTTTCTTCTGGATTCATTGTAATTCCGCCAAATGCTTTTTCTACAATAAATGCGGTGAGGTTTTCATCTTTATCAATTTTGGCAAATACAATAAAAATATCAGCAAATCCACCGTTGGTGATCCACATTTTCTGCCCATTGAGCAGGTAATGTTTTCCATCTTTGGTTAGTGTTGCTTTTGTTTTACCAGAATTGGCATCTGAGCCTGAATCTGGTTCAGTCAAGCAATAGGAAGCTTTATATTCTCCTGTAGCCAATTTTGGAAGGTATTTGGCTTTTTGTTCATCATTTCCATAATAAAGTATAGGCAGGGTCCCGATCCCAGTATGAGCCGTAATTGCAACAGCAAAAGAATACCCTTTACCAAATTCTTCGGCGATGAGCATCGATGTGTTAAAATCCATACCAAATCCACCATATTGCTCGGGCACTGAAGTTCCTAATAAGCCTAATTCACCAGCCTTATCTAACAATCCCGGCATCAGCTCAGGGTATTTCATCGAATCAATTTCATCCAGCTTTGGGTAAACCTCTGCAGCTAGAAAATCCCTACATGTTTGAGCAATCATTTTCTGCTCTTCAGACCATTCTTCTGGAATGAAAATTTCATGGGCTTCAGTTTCTCGGATTAGAAATTCTCCTCCTTTTATTGCGGTTTTCTGATCAATTTTTTCCATGATTTATATTTAGTTTAACCTTTCATAAATACCAGCAACACCCTGACCTCCACCGACGCAGGCTGTTACGATACCATATTTTTGCTTACGCCTTCTCATTTCATTCAGTAATTGTACAGTAAGTTTTGAGCCGGTACACCCAAGAGGATGCCCAAGGGCAATTGCTCCACCATTTACATTTATGATCTCTGGATTAAAATCTAGTTGGCCTATCACGCCGAGAGCTTGTGCAGCAAAGGCTTCATTCAGTTCGATTTGTTCGATATCATTTTGTTTTAATCCAGCAAGTTTCAACGCTTTCGGTACCGCGGCTACAGGTCCGATACCCATGATTTTTGGTTCGACGCCTGCTACGGCGTAGCTCAGCATCCGTGCTATAGGCTCAAGGTTTAATTCTTTGATCATACGCTCAGACATGACCATTACAAAAGAAGCTCCGTCGGAAGTTTGGGATGCATTTCCTGCTGTTACGCTTCCTCCCATGGAAAAAACAGGC
>JAHEMV010000096.1 GCA_024643455.1 Cytophagales bacterium | reverse complement strand
TTACACTTACGATTACAAATGGCCTCCTGACAAGTATGGTCACTAAAAATGTAACTGTTTCAGATCCGCCAGCGACTTCCATTTCTAGTGATGACGCGGATAACCTTATTTGTTTTGGCGATCAGGTAATGTTTACTGGACTGCCCGGAGGGATGGCAAGATATCAATTTTATGTAAACGGTATATCAGTACAAGATGGTTCCAATAGTGTTTATTCAAGCAGTACGTTGGTAGACCAGGATTCTATAAATGTGGTCGTCAGCAATGCACTTGGTTGCACACAGGATGGTCAGGGAATTGTTATGACAGTTAATCAATTAATTGTTTCTTCTACTGTAACTAATATCTCTGGATGTGGTTTGTCCGATGGTGATATTGTATTGGGAGTTAGTGGAGGATCGGGAACATATTCTTTTCTATGGACAGGACCAGGAATAATTGATCCCTCCATACAAAATCAATCAAATTTAGGACGTGGATTTTATTCAGTTTCAATTACAGATGGTATTTCCAACTGTATTGAGGTACTTGATATAGAACTAAAAGAACCTGTACCCTTCACACTTACAGCCTCCAAAGGAGATGTTAGCAGTACGGGTGGTAGTGATGGATTTATCGACCTTACAATTGGCGGTGCAGGCATTGGACCTTATGACATCAGCTGGGTAGGCCCAAATAGTTTTGTTTCTACATCCCAGAATATTAGCGGTTTATTCGCTGGAACGTATACAGCCACAGTTTTTGACCAGGGAAGTGGTTGTACTGATGCTATAGTTGTAGAAATACTCCAACCAATTAACGTTTTAGTTTTGAACGCTACAAAAACAGATGTGACCTCATGTGGTGCAATGGACGGAACAATAAATTTACAGATAATGGGAGGAAGCGGTTCATATGCAATTTCATGGACAGGACCTAATTCATTTACAGCCTCTACTCAAAATCTATCTGGTCTTGAAGGTGGACTATACATTTCCACTGTTACTGATTTGGTAACTTCGCTTACAGCGCAATGGACTGTTCAGCTTAATGAGCCTGAAAGCTTTAATCTTGCATCATCAATAACGCCTTTGACTTATTGCGATGGGAGCGATGGAACCATTACTCTAACTATAGGTGGCGGGTCAGGAAACTTTAGCTATTTATGGAAAGATCTAAACGGTTTAGGTTTTAGCTCTACAAATAAGGATTTAATTGACCTTGAATTAGGGACATATAGAGTAACTGTTACCGATAATATAAGCGGATGTATTGATTCTTTGGATTCAGAGATCATACGTCCTGCAATTTGTGATCAGCCTTGTGCCCTTTATGTTGAATCCACTACTAACAATACTTCTTGTCCAGACACTCAAGATGGAGTTGCAGTAATTAATATTATTTCTGGTGGATCTGGACCTGGAAATTATTTTGTTAGTTTGGATACAGGAAAGACTTTTGTGCCATTTCTTGGCCAAGATATTACAGCAATCATTGACAAAGGTCAAGGTAGCTACCTCTATATTGCAAAAGATACTGTAACAGGTTGTTTAGATACGACGGTGGCAAACGTTGGTGTTTCGACAAATTTGATGGCAAACATATCCGTTTCAAATCCTGGATGTGCAGAAAATGATGGAACAATTACAGTAAATGTTTCTGGAGGATTGGTGCCTTTTGAAGTTGAGATCATTGATTCATTAGGTAATGTTACTGCCAAGTCAGGAAATGGGTTCTTCCAGTTTATGAATTTAACTGCAGGTAGTTATTTCTATACTGTAAAAGAGCAATCAGGTTGTACAATCGTGGCTTCAGATTCAATTGAGTTAGTTGTGGATTGTGTTAGTGGCTGTTCTAGCTTGATTGCCAGCGCACGAAATTTTGAAGATGCGACTTGTGGATCAGATCCAAATGGTAAAGCAATAATCGATGTTACTGGAGGTTCAAGCCCATACGAATACACCGTTGATGGAGTAAATTGGATTCCGTTTATCTCTGGAAATGTTGTGGATAAATTACCTCCAAATGGAATTTATAATATAGCTATACGACAGGATGCGGTTAATGCAAGTTGCAGAACTACGGTTTCTGTAGAAATTAATGGACCAGATCCTCTAGCCTTGATTTCTCCAATTATTACAACAATTAAGGCAAGCTGCAATCAAAATGATGGTGCAGTAAAAATTGGAAAAGTAATCGGGGGGACTCTTCCATTTAACTACAAATTGGATGATGAATACTTTGTAATGGCTTCAGATTCAATAATTGTAGGAATTAGCGCCGGATATCACATTTTTAGTGTAGTTGATGCAGTTGGTTGTCAAGAAGACTTCGACTTTGAAGTATTATCTCCAGGAGTAATTGTAGCTAGTGCAATAGATGTTCCGGTAAGTTGTACTTCAATATCGCTAAAAGCTGGTATTAGGATTGAAATGGATTTGGATTTAACCACATTGCCTGGCCCTTATGAAGCATACGTAGCTTCAACGAGTGATCCTGACAATGGAGTAGTTTATCAAATTCCAGACAATGGAATAAGAACAATTTTGAATCTGGAAAAAGATTTTTATAATGTAACAATCCAATCTGGAGTGGATGGAGGATGTACCTATTCTGAAACGATATCTGTATTTAGTGGAGCATCTCCGCTTGATTTTGATGTAATTGAAAGTGATAGTATTGTGAGTTGTATTGGAGATATGGGATCCATAACTATAGGGAATGTAACCGGAGATCCTGATACGACATTCATAGTTCAACTTCTAAGTAGCAACAATGTAATTCTCGAAACCTATCAATTGACCAAATTTGATTTGGAAGGGGGTTTTACAATTGATGAGACAAACACTGATAAACTGGTTGCCGGGAAATATTATATTAAGATGATACAGAATCAGGATGAATGTTCAGGAGTCACAGCGGTTTCAAATCTGATTACGATTTATGAGCCATTAGGTCAACTGGGATTCGAAGTACTAGAAGATGAAGTGTCAATTTCAGATCGGCCAACTGGAAGTATTATTGGTGAAGTATTGCCAAGTGGTGGTAAACCATATGAAGCGCTAATTCAACTTATAGAGCCCATATTTGAAATGAATGTTACGGATATAATCGCCTTTAATGAAAGCAGAGAATGGATTGAGGCAAAAAGTACAGGCGGTAATTTGAATAAATTCCCAGTAAAGTTTGACTCATTGTGGGCTGGAGATTATGAAATAGTTGTAAGGGATGTTTATGGTTGTGAAATAAGCCTGGAGTATAGTATTGATTACGATGCTACAATATTTATCCCCAATGTATTTACGCCAAACGATGATGGATATAATGATTCATTTTATATAAGGAATCTTCCGGAGTCTGGTACTCAAGTCATTATAACAAATAGGAATGGATCGATTATATATCAATCAGATAACTATACCTATGATGATCTCTGGGACGGAGGAAGTGAAGCAGATGGTATTTATTATTACAAAATAAGTATGCCTACTGGAGAATCGTACAAAGGGTGGGTTGAAAAATGGGCAGGATCCAGACCTTAGATTTCAGCTAAAAACTTCATAGTATCAATATTATCAGCAAAGTCCCAAATCTCTGGCATTTGGGCTTTGCCAAACGGTATCCGATTAGCTATGCCTGGATTTTCTGAAACAATACACTGAATCTTATCATCCATTGATTTTAGGTGATTATTTAGTTTGTTCAAATCCCCGTAATACTCATAGTAAATCACAGATATTGGCGATGTGAGTTTCTCACTTTCCTGAAATAAGGCAAACCCATTGTCCAGATGCGCCGTTTGATTTACAAGAAAAATCGATCGGTTATAGAAATAATTATTTCCATACTTATTATGATTAACTACCTGGTTATAAAACTCAAAATGGGGTAGTAATTTTTTAATATCGTAACCTACAGGTAAAAATAGTTTTGATACATTTCTACACCCTAAACCAAAATAGGAAAAAATATCCAAACCTAACTCTTTGAGTTGATCAGGAGATTCTCTTCCAGTTAAAATGGCAATCGAAGTTCTGTTTTTGCGGATGATGTGGGGATATTTACTAAAATAGTATTCGAAATAGCGCGAAGTGTTGTCACTACCAGTAGCGATTACTGCATCCATCCCTTTAAGCTTATCCACATATTCAATACATTCATTGAATTGAGGTTCTATTGAAATTAGTTCATTTAAAATAAAACGGATTAAAATTTCATCCTGACTACTCAACTTGATGATAGCTTTATGACCACTTAGAAGAATACAAATCAGGTCATGCATGCCAACCAACGGGATATTGCCTGCCATCACCACTCCAATCTTTTTTGAAGAGATATCAGCAATTTTATATTTATTTAACCATGGCAGAAGTTTTTGCTCCTCAAGGTAATTGACAATACCAGCCATGGATAATTTAACAGAATCACTTATAAACCATGGATTTTGGTAGGATGCATGTTCAAATACTTCATCCAGAACCGTTTGATTCATGTTTTTTAGCCGATGGCCGAGAGCTAAAAATGAATTTGTTCTTTTAATAAAATCCAATTTTTATTAATAACTTTGAAATGTTTTGTATTTTTTTGTGCAAAAATAATACTATTACACCAAGTTTGATTATTTACAATTATAAAGTTATAGCAACATGGCAATAATGATTACCGATGAATGCATCAATTGTGGTGCATGCGAACCAGAATGCCCGAACACTGCGATTTATGAAGGTGGTGTTGAATGGACCTGGGGTGGGGGCACAACGCTTAAATCTGTTGAATTGGACGATGGTACTGTTCTCGATGCAAACGAAGATCAGGAACCACTCTCTGATGAGTTCTATTATATCGTTTCCAATAAGTGCACGGAATGTATGGGTTTTCACGAAGAGCCGCAGTGTGCAGCTGTTTGCCCTGTAGATTGTTGTATACCTGATCCGGATCATAAAGAATCCGAAGAAGAATTATTGGCAAAACAAGCCTGGATGCATAAGAAATAGTTAGTGTGATCTGCCTCAATAAAATATAATCGAGGCAGATTGCTAATTCATTTTTCCTCTTTTGATCAAATATGCATACAATACCTTATCAAAATCATCATTGATGTCCGCAGGTATAAAGTCAATTTTCAATTGCCCACATTTCATGGCCAGATCCTGGAAATACGAATTTACTTTTTCAAGGTAATGATCTCTTATTTGAGAAGGGTGTAGTTTTAATTCCTCTTTTGTTTCCAAATCAATAAAATTGTAGGGACGTTCTTCGAACTCGAAGTCAAATTCTGTTTTTTTATCGATCACGTGAAACAGCAACACTTCGTGATTGTTGTATTTAAGATGGTGCAAACCATTTATTAATTCCTGGACTTGCTCAACATTATCAAACATATCGCTAAAAATGATCACCAAACTTCGTTTATGTATTTTATTTGCAATTTGATGAAGTACTTCTGGTATCTTGGTTTTTTTCTTTTGTTTCTCAGTCGATTGCAGTAATTGCTCCAGTAGGATCAATATTTTATGCAAATGAGAATGAGTAGATTTTACTTGAGTCTGTGATTCTATTTGATCTGAAAATGTAGTTACCCCGATGGCATCCCGCTGTCTTTGTAACATGAATGCAATAGCGGCCGCTGACATAACGCTAAATGTTATTTTTCCGTTATTTTCCTTTGGATAATACATTGAAGAAGAATTATCAATTAGGATCGTACAGCGAAGGTTTGTCTCTTCTTCATATCTTTTAGAAAATACCTTATCAGTCCTGGCATATACTTTCCAGTCAATATCTTTTGTGCTTTCGCCTGTATTATATAATCGATGTTCTGCAAATTCCACTGAAAATCCATGATATGGAGATTTATGTAGCCCTGTAATAAAACCCTCCACAAGTTGCCTGGCCAGTAATTCTAAATTGCTAAATTCTTTTATTTTTTGGAGATCAATCTTCATTTGTGTAGAGTCGGATCAGTTTTTTGGATATTATTCTATAAAATTATCCATTTCGTTCAATTAAAGCAGGTAATGATCCATAGACTTAAATCATGCCTTTCTAGTAAATTATCGACAATTACTTGCAACAAAGTAAATCATTGTTTTATATTTATCCGATTTTAAGATCATTTATATAAGGGAATTTTTTAGGGTATTATTGATCAAAACACGTACAATTGTGGAAGATAACAAGGATAACGGAAAGGTTGAAATTTATTCTCAACGAGTCAGAGCGGGTAAACGTACATATTTTTTTGACGTTAAATCAACCAGGTCAAATGATTATTATCTAACTATTACAGAAAGTAAAAGGAGATATAAAGATGATGGGTATTTTTATGAAAAACATAAAATTTTCTTGTATAAAGAAGATTTTAATAAATTTGTAGAAGCACTTAATGGTACTGTGAACCATGTAAAAACAGAATTACTCCCTGATGTGGACTTCACGCAGTTTGATAATAATGATGAAGAAAGTTCTGAAACTGAGAGTTCTGGTATGGATGCAGATCTCAAATGGGATTAAGAAATAATGTACATTTTATGTTGAGCCTTTGGATTTTTTCAAGGGCTTCTTTTTTTTAGTACATTAAGTAAAAATTGGATAGATGAATTTACTTAGAAAGCCGATCGTTTTTTTAATAATTGCTTTGACTTTGCTAATTTTTCTAAGTTGGCTCTTTTTTAATATTTTCATCTATTTGATCATTTCCATTATTCTCTCCACCATCCTAAGACCACTAACTAATTATCTGTCCACCCAACAATTTTTTAACATAAGAATGCCCAGAGTTTTGGCTGTTTTTCTCTCCTTCTTTACCTTAATTTTGTTATTATCGGCATTTGCGACATTATTTTTACCTCTAATTTCAGATCAAATTCAGATTTTCACCAACATAGATTTGGAACAAATGATTGCTAAACTAACGGAACCATTGGAGGCGATTGAAAATTTTATTATTAAGTATGAGTTTGGTGAATTTCAAAAAGGATTTTTGGCCTTGAATATTAAGGAAGGAATAAGTAACCTTATTAGGGAGGTAGAGATTTCTTCAATTGTGGAAAATGTTATTTCTCTAACCGGCAATGTATTTGTTGGATTGTTGGCCATTACGTTTATTACTTTTTTTCTATTGTATGAAAAAGGGATTCTTCGAAAAAGAATAATAAATCTTATTCCGAATGAGTATTTTGAAGTGTCCATTGCTGGCTTGTATAAAATTGAAAAGTTATTGTCTAATTACCTTTTGGGATTGCTCCTTCAGATGACAGCGATATTTTCTATTGCTTTCACGGGGCTTTCTATTTTTGGGATTAATTATGCAGCGACTATCGCATTGTTTGCTGCCGTGATAAATCTCATCCCATATCTTGGCCCAATTTTGGGAGCTATTTTTGGCATAATGGTCGGGCTTTCTACCAGCGGAGCATTGATTTTTGAAGGGAATCATTTTATAATTATGGCTTTCGAAATTGCTTCAGTTTTTGCTATTGTTCAATTGACCGACAATGTGGTATTACAGCCATTGATTTTTTCGAAAAGTGTCAAAGCTCATCCTCTGGAAATATTTATTATTATATTTGCGGGCGCAACGCTGGCGGGTGTGGTTGGAATGATCTCAGCAATTCCAGTTTATACCATAATAAGGGTATTTGTTATGGAAATTTACAGCGGATACAAAAGTTATTATATTTTCAAAATTTAAGGGATGTCATTACAGTGCGGTATAGTAGGATTGCCAAATGTTGGTAAATCTACTCTTTTCAATTCACTTTCATCAGCAAAAGCTGAAGCAGCAAATTTTCCTTTTTGTACAATTGAACCAAATATTGGGGTAATTACAGTTCCAGATGCTCGTCTCAATATTTTAACGGATTTAGTTCATCCTGAAAAGACTTTACCTACTGTTATCGAATTTGTTGATATCGCTGGATTAGTAAAAGGAGCCAGCAAAGGCGAGGGATTAGGAAATAAATTTTTGGCAAATATCCGTGAAGTTGATGCTATTGTACATGTTGTCAGGTGTTTTGAAGATCCGAATGTGGTGCATGTCGATGGAATTGTCGATCCCATCAAGGATAAAGAAATTATTGATGCAGAGCTTCAATTGAAGGATTTGGAGAGTATTGAAAAAAGAATTCAGCGGCTAGAGAAAATTGCTAAATCAGGAGACCAGACTGCAAGAAGGCAATTATCGATACTGGAAAAATATCAGCAAGTACTTGAATCCGGGAAAAATGCACGATCACTTAATTTATCAGAGCAAGAAAAATCTATAGTACCGGATTTATTTTTATTAACTGATAAGCCAGTTATTTATGTCGCAAATGTCGATGAAGAATCGTTATCGGGCAACGAGATGACTGCTAAGCTGGCCCAGATTGCCAAACAGGAAGAAGCCGAACTAATCGTAGTTTGTGCCTCTTTGGAAGCACAAATTTCAGAGTTTGAAACCATAGATGAAAAAAAAGAGTTTCTCGCTGAATACGGCCTTGAGGAGTCTGGATTAAACCAACTAATTCGCGCTTCCTACCATATTTTAGATTTAATAACCTACTTTACGGCAGGTCCACAAGAAGTCAGAGCATGGACAATTCATAGAGGTTGGAAGGCGCCCAAAGCAGCCGGGGTCATCCACACAGATTTTGAAAGGGGATTTATAAAAGCTGAGGTAATCAAACTGGACGAGTTTATTAAGTATAAATCAGAACACGCTTGCAAAGAAGCTGGGAAACTAGCTATTGAGGGTAAGGAATACGTAGTTCAGGATGGAGATATCATGCATTTTAGATTCAATGTATAATATTTGCTAATGACATAAAAGTATTAATATCTTTGACCCTATTTGAAAAATATTTATATTATTTCTTAATAATGTATGGGGAAGTTTTCAATAGGCAATTACTTTTAAGTAGTTGTGGATGATGCAATTAGAATTATAATTGTAATGTTCTTTTTAAAACAATTATCAAATTTTTCTGTTATCTTTTATGATCACTTGAAAAGCTTTTATTCATGATGATTTTTAAAGATTGTTGAAAGTATAATACTGGATTTTTACGAATTGATTTTTTTTAACTGTAATACACAAATCATTGAGAGTTAGAGTCATATTTATCTTGAAAAATAAAGGAGCATTTGTTCCTTTTCATCACCAATTCCTACTTGCTCAATTAGTAAAGGGGATTATTATAAAGGGAGGCGATGCGAAAATGCGTGATTTCTCATTTTATAATTTTTCTGGGCTAAAGGGTCAAACAAAAATAAGCAGGAATGGATTGCATTTTTTCTCAAACAAGGTGACCTTGGTTTTCTCTTGTCTGGATAAGGATTTTCTAGATTATTTTCTTGATGAGTTATTTAAAATACCAAGCGTTGAAGTTGGAAATTTGGTTTTGATTCCTGAATCAGTAGAATTGGAAGATGTTCCGACTTTTAAAGATGAAATGAAATACATATGTATTTCACCAACGGTATTGATCAAGCCATCATTTAACGACAGCGAAAGCAAACGATTCATTTCACCTGAAACCGATGAGTTTTCGGATGTTTTATTTGAGTCTACTATTCTAAGAATGGAGGCTTTGGGAACTTATACCAATGAACAGCTAGCATCATTTTCCAAATTCCAACTTGTGCCGGATGAAAATTATTTGAGAAAAATCCGCGAGAGTCAAAAGAAATTTGCCAGAATTTATCCCGTTTATGATCAGGATGTAAAATACGAAGTGCGCGGTTATACGTTTCCTTTTATTTTATATGCAGCGAAAGAGGTTCAGGAATTTGTATTTAGAGGTGGAATGGGCTCTTTTACTCACAAAGGTTTTGGAATGTTGGATTTGGCTAATACGGATCCTGCAAAAAGAACCACCGCATATCGCAAAGCTGTAGAACCACAGGAGTAGATACTCAAATCAATTTCAGGTATCCAATAATAATATCAGCATTAAGAAGACGATCATTGAAATAGATTATGATTTCATATTCATTTTTTGTTTCAAAATGATTTCCCTCAAGTATGTTTGGATTTTCAATGTTTTCGGGAATGAAATAACCGAAATCATATAGGCCTTGCTTTAGTAAAAGTGAACCCATGTATAAACCCGAAACATCTATATAACTCATTTTATTGGCTTGATCAAATCCCCAATCAGTTAATTTTCCTCCAATAAAAATATCCTTATTTATCTTTGTCTTTAAATCAAGAAAAAAGTGAACATTTATATAATCTGCTTCCAATTCGTTATTTCTTCCTTCTGAATTTTCAATTATATAACCACCATTAAAATCCTTCGTTAAGGTATATGGATCAGTTTCGCGGGATTTATCGAAATATAAATAGGCGTCGATCTGAGTATCCGATGTAGTTGTTCGCTCCACATTTCTTCCACCATAGTGAATGGATCTTATATCAAAAAATCTAAATTCATTTCCAGCCTTAAAATTATTTTCAAAATTAAAATGGTGGTATTCTATGCGTGAAATTTCTTCTTTAATTGAAGTAGGAGTTAAATTATAAATTGCATTATCCCAACGTTGATTTTGTTTCAAAACGACATGAACATCCAGATAAGGATTTGGTATCGGAAAACTAGAATAATCAACTTCAAATTGAATTTGCTGGTTCATCTTTTTTTGAACCACACCAGTCGAAAGCCCAACCTTGCCCAGAATATTTACTTTCTGATCATAAACAATAAATCTTTTTGATAGAACAATATCGTTTTTATCGGCATCCCTATAGATCACCAATAGGTAATTTCCTGGTAATTTTACTCTGGGAATGGGGAAAGTGAAATGTGTATAAGGCACTTTTGTAGCTATTGAAAATTCAAATTCATCAATGGAGAACTCGTTGTAATCAAATAGATATTGCATTTCAGATAAATTTGATGGATTCCAGAGCATATTGCAGTGAATTATCCTGGCTTTATAATAGTCCGCATTATCAGTAAATAACTCATCAAATTTAAGAATTAGTGGTACAGCCTGAGCAATTGGAATTGCCGCAGGGTAAAGAGGAGAGGATTGAATTTCATCCCCCTGGAATAAATATGCAGATTTTATATGATCTTCATAGATCTTGTCGATGTATTCAAGTTTTTTCGATGAAGTATTTTTTGCCACTGTGGAATGACATATTGAAACTATAGCTATAAAAATATATGAAAAGAGTGTCAATTTGTGGAAATTCATATGTTGAATTAGAATATGCATTATGCTTTATAAATCTATTATTTAAATCACTTTACAACCTGATGTACAAAAATAGTGTCATAAGAAATAAAATTAAGCATAAATATATCGACCTAACCGGAATTTATGCTCGAGCATAGCGAATTAATTGAAGCATGTGTTAAAGGAGATAGGCAGGCGCAAAAGCATCTGTACAGCATCTTTTCTAAAAAGATGTACGTGGTGTGTTTGCGCTATACAAAATCACAACAAGAAGCGGAGGATATTTTACAAGATTCATTTATAAAGGTTTTTAAGTATTTAAAAGGTTATCGGGGAGATTGTAAGCTTGACTTTTGGATAAAGCGTATCGTGATAAATACTGCGCTAAACGCCAGGAGAAAAAAGCTTTATATGTATCCGATGGTCGATATTGATGACGTTAAAGATCATTTTGATCAAAATAAATCTTTATCGGAATTTCGACTTGAAGAGTTGCTCATTATGATCAGGCAATTGCCGACTGGTTGTCAAACGGTATTTAACCTTTTTGCAATTGAAGGTTATAGCCATAAAGAAATTGCTGAAATGTTGGAGGTAAGCGAGGGGACTTCAAAATCTCAGTTTGCCAGGGCGAGAAAATTATTGCAGGAAAAAATAGCCAAAGAAGATAAAACTGAACGCTATGAAAAATTTAGATAAAAAAACAGAATTCGAGCAGAAGTGGGAGGAAACTTTTGTTGATGCCGAGTTGGCACCTCCAGAGGTGATTTGGGATAGGATTGATGCGGCCATGTCCAAGGAGGAAGCCGGGTATTTTAAAAGGAAGGCATTTATTTTTAAAATGTTGGCCGCTGCCTCTATAGCTTTTGCTTTGGGTATTGGGGTATTTACAACATATAATTATATCAATGAAAATTCTGAACCGGTAATCGCATCAATTGATACGAATAATGTAGAATCGCTGAATGAAAATTTGGAAGAAGGGACAACGAATTCTAATCAACAAAACGATAATCTATTATCTGATAATTTTCAAAATGAGGTTGAATATCTTGAAAAGAATAATTCACTAAAAGTTAAAACAAAAGAGGATATAATGATAAATGGGAACGGTGTTGTCTCAGATCAAAATATGGCTTTAAAACTTGAAAATGAAAAGTTGCAAGTAAATGAATCCTCATCAGGCAATGGGAACAATAGTTTGACCTTTACGGATATATCAGCACTGGCATTAGCGCAAAATTCTCAGGAAGAAACGTTGAATACTCTGGATCATATTTATTTAATTCCTATTATGCCCAGGGGTGCTTCTAAAGTTAAAAAAGATAAGGATACCAATATTTTCCTCGCAGGCGTAGATTTTTCTACTGGCGTTTTCGACCCAAATTTTGAACTCGGACAAAGTACTTTTGCAAGTACTGGATTTTCAGCACTTTCTAATACCCGAGTAGAAACATACAAAGATCAGCTTACATCCTTTAATACCAGCAACAAAGATTTTGCTATGGTCCGAAGTGCTGGAAGAGAAAACAAGCCGGAAATTGCGTATAGTTATGGAGCTTACTTTGGTTTTAAAGTAACGAAAAGAATTATTTTACAGTCGGGTATCGCCTACAGAAAGGCAA
>JAHEMV010000563.1 GCA_024643455.1 Cytophagales bacterium | reverse complement strand
GATGTTAATCCAGCAAAAAAATTACCCGGAAGGATTGAATGCTTTGTTACTTCGAAGTGTTGGGGACACAACAAACTTCCTTGTTGCTTATGCACAGGGCATGGTTGGAAATACTGAAATGGCGGAAAAAATAACCAATTTCCTTGTAGAACGTGAAACTACCCAATATATATCCCCTATCATGATCGCTATTGCATTTATGGGACTTGGAAATCATGAAAAAGGGCTTGAATGGATTGAAAAAGCGTACTTAGAACAGGATGGTTTCCGTCCATGGCTATTACTGACTATTTTCGAACCACTTCATGAGGATCTAAGATTTATTGCTTTATTAAAGAAATTTAAAATTTACGAAACCTATAAGATTCTTTATGCCAAATCTGAATAACTTGACTGTGGATTCAAATGACGTCAAGTAACAAAACACTTTTTTACTAAACTAAATATGCATAAGAGTATTAATCAACCTCCTTCAAAAAGTACAAGTTTGTTTTCAGATATCAGGTATTTTTTGCTGCAAAAACCAGAGCACAAAACACTTATCAAATTCCATTCTGAAGAGGTACGTTATGACTACATCCAAAGGGTGATGCAGCGTATTGGTGTTGACACCAATACGTATTCTGTTTTAAACTTGCACAAAATAGGTATTGATGCTCCAACAAGCTATGTTTTCAATGAATTGCTGCAATGGAATGGCGACTCGACCTGTTGGCCAAATCATATAGCTAAGGTAAATCGAATTGACAACAACTTAGAAAATATACAAATTCTACCCTTGGGCATGGGGAAATACCCGCTTCCCTTCATGAAAAGTTTTTTTGGGCTAAAATTGATTCCTTTATTTCTACTCAATGCAATGAATATAAAAAGGACACCAGATGAATTTGATAATGATAATGCCCGCTATCTTTTGTATAAGTGTTCAGGAGGTTATCCGATTGGGATCTTTGCCATGTACACACGTTCATCCATTCGCTCTATGGGTGAGAGAACCAAATCACAACTCATATTTGGTGTTGGCTTTAACTTTTATGGAAATGAAAACTGGCAGGACCACCGTAAGTTAATCAATAAAACCTGGGAATTGGTTCATAATAGAGTTACTTCAAATGTATTGAATCGCTTAAAACTTCTCTGCGAATGGCGATTGAAACATTCATATGAAAAATCAATATAGATTTGTTGAAACTGGAAAAGTCGCTTAGAATTAATTGACTGAAAAGAACTCCCTTTTGAATTGTATAATTTAATTTCTATGCCATTTTTAAGGTGAATGGTTTTAAATATTATCATTTGAAATTCGATAATTAAGTCCAATTACTTTTTTATAACCCATATCTCACTTTATTTTGTCCCCTTTATTAAACTTAAAAATTAAAACATCCTAAGCGTTATGAATAACTCACGCATATACTATCTGGCAACACTTATCTTCCTTTACCTTTATACACCAATATCAGCCCAGGAAAAAAAAGAAAAATGGGATGTGAATACACCTGTTGGTCCTTACAAAGAAGTGACGCTAGAAACGGATGAAGGCACCTGGATGAATCTCGATGTGAGTCCGGATGGAAAAACGATCCTTTTTGATATGCTCGGCGATATTTACTCACTGCCCATTTCTGGTGGTGACGCAAAATTATTGCGTGAAGGCCATGCTTTCGAAGTGCAACCCCGGTTCAGTCCGGACGGAAAAAAAATCTCATTTACCAGTGATTCCGGTGGCGGTGACAATATTTGGATCATGAATGCCGATGGCAGTGATGCAAAACAACTTACTAAAGAAAGCTTCAGATTATTGAATAATGCAGTTTGGACACCCGATGGACAATACCTGGTGGCAAGGAAACATTTTACTTCTGAACGATCGCTTGGCGCTGGAGAAATGTGGATGTATCACATTGGTGGAGGTGATGGAGTACAACTCACCAAAAGAAAAAATGATCAGCAGGATGCAGGCGAACCCTGGGTGAGTCCGGATGGCCAGTATGTTTATTTCAGCGAAGATATGGCTCCTGGTGGCAACTTTCAATACAACAAAGATCCGAATAGTCAGATTTATGTGATAAGAAGATATGACAGGGAAAAAGGAACTACTGAAAATGTAATCGAAGGACCAGGTGGAGCCATTCGACCACAAATTTCTCCTGATGGGAAAACGCTGGCTTTTATCAGACGCGTACGTACGAAGTCGGTCTTATACATCCATGAGCTAGCCACAGGGATTCAAACTCCCGTTTATGATCAATTATCCAAAGACCAGCAGGAAGTGTGGGCAATATTTGGTGTATATCCGAACTTCAACTGGATGCCCGACAACAAACATATCATCATTTGGGCCCATGGTAAAATCCATAATATCAACACAGAAACAGGTGAAGATGTGGAAATACCGTTTAAAACAAAAGCCAGGCATCAAATCACCGATGCACCAATATTTGAGCAAAATCCATCACCGGAGTCTTTTCAGTCCCGTGTCATCCGCAATGCAAAAACATCGCCTGATGGAAATTTATTGGTTTTTAATGCCGCTGGATTTGTTTGGTTAAAAAGCCTTCCAAATGGTAAACCAAAGCGAATGACAAAAGGAACTGACCTGGAATTTGAACCTTCATTTTCACCTGATGGAAAAACGGTTATTTATGTCACCTGGAATGATGAGGAAAAAGGTGCTATCCTGTCCATTCCGGTTAAAGGAGGTGAACCAACTAACTTATCTATTGAAAAAGGAATTTATAGAAATCCTTCTTACTCTGCTGATGGGAATAAAATAGTCTATTTTAAGGAAGACGGAAATAGTTCTATGGGTTACGCGTATACAGTAAAGCCTGGAATTTACTGGATGAATGCCACAGGAGGCTCGCCTTATTTTGTTGCAAATAGTGGCCAAAATCCATCATTCAATCCAAAGGGCGATCGAATCTATTTCCAAAAGGGAGGATTCCTTTTTGGTGAACTTGACAAGAGCTATTGCAGCATTAACCTGAATGGTGAAGATGAAAAAACGCATTTCCACTCTAAATATGCCAATCAGTTTGCATTAAGCCCGGACAATAAATATCTGGCATTTGGAGAACTCTATCATGTTTATCTCATCCCTTTTGCTGATCACGGGCAAGCATTTGAATTGAGCGCAGAAGAAAAATCGCTTCCTATTACAAAAATTTCTACGAATGCAGGGATCAACCTGGAATGGTCTGCCGATGGCCAAAAAGTACATTGGACGCTGGGTTCGAAATACTATTCTGTGGAATTAAAAGACTGCTTTTCTTTTTTCGAAAATGCACCAGACAGCATTGGGGATATAAAAACGGAAACGCTTGATATTGATTTGACCCTGGAAACTGACAAACCTAAAGGGACCCTGGCATTTACCGGGGCTAAGATCATTACCATGAA
>JAHEMV010000562.1 GCA_024643455.1 Cytophagales bacterium | reverse complement strand
AATTACCCCATTTAGATATGTTGAAATTGAAGGAGCAAAAAAGTTGATGGCTGAAGACTTGACTCAGCTGGCCTATTTCAACTATTTCAACAACAGTTCCAGCTCGTTTATCAGTTCTGATAGCATTCTGAATCAGGTTTGGGAGTTATGCAAATATTCACAGAAAGCAACCTCATTTACAGGCTACTATATTGATGGCGATCGTGAACGAATCCCGTATGAAGCTGATGCTTATCTCAATCAACTCAGCCACTATTCAGTGGATAATGAGTATGCCATGGCTCGCAATACCATTGAGTATTTTATGGAATATCCGACCTGGCCAACAGAATGGCAGCTGCACGTAGCGCTTTTGTTTTATCAGGATTATATGTACACAGGAAATACGGAGCTCATCAAAAAATACTATGAGCCATTGAAATACAAAACTCTTATGGATCTTGAATATGAGGGTGGGTTAATCAGTACTTCATCGCCCAAATTGAATGGCGAGTTTATGGCTAAGCTGGGGTTTGCGGATACAACTCAACGGGTACGTGACATTGTTGACTGGCCACCAGCACAAAAAGACACTGGCTGGAAATTACCAAAAGACTGGCCGCAGGGAGAACGTGATGGCTTTGTCTTCACACCGATAAGTACGGTCATCAATAGTTTTTATTATAAGAATATGAAAATTATGGCTGAGTTTGCCAGGGTGCTGAATAAGCCAGGCGAAGAATTGGATTTTGAGCTGCGTGCTGCAAAAGTAAAGTTGGCTATGAACGAAAAATTATTTAATAAAGCAGCGGGATACTACAATGACGGTATTGGCACAGACCACGGTTCGATTCACGCAAATATGTTGCCTTTGGCCTTTGACATTGTTCCAGACGCCTATAAAAAAAGTGTTGCAGATTATATCAAAACGCGCGGAATGGGATGCAGTGTTTATGGTGCGCAGTTTTTAATGGAAGCATTGTACAATGCAGAAGCGGCTGATTATGCCCTGGAATTGATGACTTCAACCAACGATCGCAGCTGGTACAATATGATCAAAGTGGGATCCACTGTTTCGATGGAAGCCTGGGATATGCGTTACAAACCAAACTCAGACTGGAATCATGCCTGGGGAGCTGCTCCGGCAAACATTATTCCACGAGGCCTTTGGGGAATTCAACCTTTAACTCCTGGATTTAGCGAAGTGACGATTCAACCCCAAATGAGTAATTTGAAAACAAGCTCAATAGTTATGCCCACAATCAGAGGACAAATCAAAGGCGAATATCAGCGTGTTAATAATCGTTTGGCTAAATATTCCATAGAAATTCCTTCAAATATGGTGGGCGAATTCAAGGCAGGATTTGGATCCGAAGATGTGGTGACGTTAAATGGTGAAACCGTAAATCTCTCTTTTGGAACCATACGCTTAAATCCGGGAGTGAATGAGATTGAGATTGTTGTGAATTCATTTTGAGAAAGGTTATCGACCTTTTTAGGAATTTAATGTGATTATTGACGACTTCTAAACCTGAATAGTATATATGAAACAATTAAAGCTAATTTCTTTGATATTGTTTTTCACGGCATTATCGATCGTTTCAAATGCGAAAAATCAGGTGGTAAAACTGATGTGTGAATACCTGGAAAATCCTATTGGCATGGACATTCAAAAACCAAGATTTTGCTGGCAAATTGTATCTGATGAGAAAAATGTGAAACAATCGGCATACGAAATCAGTGTAGCTTCTACACCAGAACAACTCGGCAGTAAAGAGGAATTGATATGGACTTCAGGAAAGGTAGCGAGCGACAATGCTGTGAATGTCGAATACGGTGGGCCACTACTAAAATCAATGCAACGTGCTTATTGGCAAGTGCGAATTTGGGATAACAAAGGTCAGGCAAGCGATTGGAGCGAACCGGCATTTTGGGAAATGGGCATTCTGGAGCAAGAATCATGGACCGCTTCCTGGATAGAATTTGGATCTGAAATTGAAAAAGAAGAATTTAAACCAAGCCAATACTTTAGAACAGAATTTTCTATAAAAAAGAAAATTATATCTGCTCGAATTTATGTGACCTCGCTTGGCCTCTATCAACTATTCTTAAATGGCGAAAAAGTGAGTGCCGATTTGTTCACTCCAGGTTGGACCAGCTACAATAAACGTCTTCAATATCAAACTTACGATGTCACTTCAATGTTGCAGCAAAAAAATTCCATCGGTGCAATTATAGGCGATGGATGGTACAGAGGAACAATTGGAAGGAATAAACGAGAGAATAGTTACTACTATGGCGATAAGCTTGCCTTGCTCTTACAACTACAGATTAATTATACGGATGGAACTTCTGAAAAAATAATTACAGACAAGGGATGGAAGGTGAGTGCTGGTGCCATCCTGGAATCGGATATTTATAATGGAGAGCTATACGATGCCCGCAAGGAGATGCCGGGGTGGAATAAGGTTGATTTTGACGAAAGCAATTGGGAAAATGCTCTGGAAGTTATAAGGCCAAAAGAAACATTGGTAGCGCAGAGAGGTGTTCCTGTTAGGGCGATTCAGGAAGTCAGACCTGTGAAATTAATAAAAACACAAAAAGGAGAAATGGTTCTTGATGTGGGGCAAAATATGGTTGGATGGGTCAGGTTGAAAGTACAGGGTAAAAAAGGAGACCGTATAACACTGAAATTTGCTGAAGTGCTGGACAAAGACGGAAATTTCTATACTGAAAACCTTCGAGCGGCAAAAGCAACGCTGGATTATATTTTGAAAGGCGAGGGAGAAGAAATATATGAACCAAAATTTACTTTTTTCGGTTTCCGGTTTGTCAAACTTGAGGGATTTAGTGATACACCACGATTGGATCAAGTCACCGGAGTAGTAATTCATTCTGCTATAAATCCTACAGGAACATTTTCCTGTTCAGATTCATTGATTAATCAGCTACAACACAACATTCAATGGGGGCAAAAAGGAAATTTCCTCGATGTACCAACAGACTGCCCGCAACGTGATGAACGACTTGGTTGGACAGGTGACGCACAAGTATTTTGCCCGACTGCAGCATTTAATTTTGATGTTGACGCATTTTTCACCAAATGGTTAAAAGATTTGTCAGCAGATCAGCTGGAAGATGGGAAAGTTCCTGACGTAATACCAGATGTACGGAATGGCAGGGGTGGCTCGACAGCATGGGCCGATGCAGCAATTATTGTTCCCTGGACCATGTACCTGTCGTATGGAGATAAGCGCATTTTAGAGGAGCAATATTCCAGCATGAAAGGCTGGGTTGAATATATGAAAAGTAGAGCCGGAGAGGATAATTTATGGACTGATGATAAACACTATGGTGATTGGCTTGCATTTGCTACGACAAGTTCGAGTTATCCTGGGGCTACCACAGATAAAGACTTGATTGCAACTGCTT
>JAHEMV010000095.1 GCA_024643455.1 Cytophagales bacterium | reverse complement strand
AATAGAAAAATAACCCATCTTATTGCCTTATGCATTGGAGGCTTTGGATTAATTTCCTTTTACTTTATATCTAATCCCTATTTACTCATACTCCCAATGATTGGAATCGGCTTTGCCTGGGCAAGCATTTTATCTATGCCGTATGCAATTCTTACAGGATCGCTCCCTTCAAAGAAAATGGGGGTTTACATGGGAATCTTTAACTTCTTCATTGTAATCCCACAAATACTAGCAGCCAGTATTTTAGGGTTTCTTGTTAAAAATGTATTCGCAGGAGAAACTATATATGCATTGGTACTTGGAGGATTATCTATGATCATTGCTGGTTTACTTACGCTTATTGTAGACGATAAAAAATCTCCGGCAGCTCAACTAGTAAAATAATATATTCAATTTACCTATTTTAATAAAATATAATTTTACTAAACGCCTATACAACAATACATTCGTATTGCTATTAAATTTAAAATTATTATAATGAATCATTAAGATTTTTCTAACAGAACCACTTACAATTCCGGCTATTTTTTTCTATTTTTGATTCTCGTCAGAAAACTGCGATTTTTATAGACGATTAATTTTTTTTAAATAGAAAATCCAAACACAGCTTTATGGCTACAACAGGTTCTGCATCTGGAAAAGTAAGCATCGATGGTCCACAAAAAAATCATACGGTCGCACTTACTGTACTTACTTCTCTTTTCTTTATGTGGGGTTTCATCACCTGTATGAATGATATACTTATCCCGTTTCTAAAAAAAATATTTGAATTGAACAGGGCTGAATCCATGCTGGTACAAAGTGCCTTTTTTAGCGCATATTTTTTTGGCTCACTGCTTTATTTTCTAATCTCTTCAATAAAAGGAGACCCTATTGAAAAAATCGGCTATAAAAACGGACTTCTCATAGGATTATTTATTTCTGCATTCGGCTGTTTTTTGTTTTACCCAGCTGCAGCAGTAAAATCATATGGCTTTTTTTTAGGTGCCTTATTTATATTGGGCCTTGGATTTACCATGCTTCAAATTGCTGCAAATCCATACGTGGCGATCTTAGGGCCTGCTAAAACAGCCTCCAGCAGACTTAACTTATCTCAAGCGTTCAACTCATTTGGCACTACCATCGCTCCTATTATTGGCGGATATCTGGTATTTCACTATTTCGCAACCTGGGGTCAGCCGTTACTCAATAAGCTTGGCGAGACAATCACCACGGATACGGGAATGCCAATGTCTGGCATTGCGGTTCAATTGCCCTATGTGATTTTTGCGATTATATTTCTCTTGCTGGCTCTGCTTATTAAAGTTACCAAATTGCCAACCTTTACAAATGAAGAAAAATTAGAAAAAGGAGCCGGTGCCCTCCAATACAGCCACTTGGTTTTTGGGATGGTAGCCATTTTCATGTATGTGGGGGGAGAGGTTAGTATTGGCAGTCTCATCATCAATTATATCAATGAACTAGTAGGATATCCAGAAATGGAAGCCAAATCTTTCCTTGCATTTTATTGGGGTGGGGCAATGATAGGAAGGTTTCTGGGTGCAATTTCATTGAGGGAAACTACTAACGAACTAAAGAAAACACTTACTATGGTGAGTGTAGCTATAGTAACTTATGTAATCATATTTATAGCAGTTTTTATCGAAAGCGGATTTTTATTCTCCTTTCAACGCGTTTTACCATTCTCCTTATTTATAATACTAAATCTGTTTGCATTTCGACTTGGTAAATCAAACGCTGCTAAAACACTCTATTTCTTTTCCATTGCTGTTATTCTGCTTTTGGTTGTAACAATATTTACTGATGGAAATATAGCAATGTGGGCGATCTTAAGCATTGGTTTATTCAACTCCATAATGTGGTCAAACATATTTACGCTTGCTATTAAAGACCTTGGAAAATATACTGCTCAGGGTTCGTCACTATTGGTGATGTCTATATTGGGAGGAGCCATAATTCCTGTTATTCAGGGATATGTAGCCGATGTAATTGGAGGATATCATTATTCTTTTTTCGTTCCAATTATTTGCTACGTATATTTAGCGTGGTATGGGTTTAGTGGGCATAAAGTGAAAAAATGGAGTAATTAATTTATTAATAAAGACGAAAATTTAAAGATGAAAGAAGTTGCAGTAGGCATTGATATTGGAGGTACATTTACCAAATACGGAATCGTTGATAAGATGGGTAATTGTCTTATTGATGGAACCATTTCTACCACTCAGGAAAAAGAACTCGATCAATATTTAGATTTACTCAAAACTACTATTGATGAAGCGATTACCATAATCAAGGATCCAGTTCAAATTAAAGGTCTTGGAATTGGTGCTCCAAACGGGAATTTTTATAAAGGGACCATTGAATATGCACCCAATTTATCCTGGAAAGGAGTCGTGCCTTTTATAGAAGAATTTAAAAAGCGATATAATTTACCAATGTTTCTTACCAATGATGCCAATGCTGCTGCCATTGGCGAAATGGTATATGGTGGTGCTAAACACATGAAAGACTTCATAATTATCACACTTGGAACTGGATTAGGAAGTGGTTTGGTAGTAAACGGAGAACTGGTTTATGGTCACGATGGATTTGCTGGTGAGCTTGGGCACCTGACCATCGTAAAAGGAGGTAGGATGTGTGCTTCTGGACGAAGAGGTTCACTTGAAACGTATGTTTCTGCTCCTGGTATAAAGCGTACTGTCTTTGAATTACTCGCAGATTCTCTTGAAGATTCCGAATTTCGTGATGTCACCTTCAACCAGCTTACAGCAAAAATGATCTCAGACGCAGCAAAAAAAGGAGATAAAATTGCCATGGAAGCTTTTGAGCGAACAGGAAGGTACCTAGGCGAAGCTTTGGCCGACACCGTAGCACATACCAGCCCTGAAGCCATCTTTCTTTTTGGTGGCCTGGCAAATGCTGGCAATTTGATAATTGAGCCAACAAAGCGACATATGGAAATGAACTTATTAAAAATATTTCAGAATAAAGTTAAAATTTTACCATCTGAACTTACGGAAACAAATGCTGCTGTAATGGGAGCAAGTGCTTTAGTTTGGAAGGAATTAGAAAAATAAATTAATGGTTTTATGTTTATAACCATTCACTAAATAAAAAGTTAATTACATAATTATGGATAACAGGAAATTTTTACCCTTTATCATTGCCGGAAGTATTGCACTCATTGTAGTTTTATATCTATCATCAGAGATTTTCATCACTATCAAGGCTGGTGAAAGAGGAGTACTTTACAAACGATTTCAGGGAGGTACCGACTTCGATATAAGTTATACTCCAGGCTTTCATATGAAAGCCCCTTGGAATGATATTTTTGTTTATAACGTACGGGAAAATATTATCAACGAAAAGATGGATGTACTCGACAAAAGTGGTCTTTCTATTTCAGTTGACGTTTCAGTGCGTTTTTTCCCCATTTATAATCGTATAGCCTATCTCCATGAATTCTTTGGTGAAGGATATGTGGATCTACTAGTAAAGCCTGAAGTACGATCGACCGTTCGAAGAGTAATGGGAAGATTTACTGCTGAAGAAATATACTCCACCAAGAGAGCTGAGGTAGAAGATGCGATAATTAATGAAACTGAAGCGATTTTGAAAAATGAAAACAATAATATTCAAATGCAGGCTTTATTGATTCGATCAATAAATCTTCCTGATCAGATAAAAAATGCCATTGAAGCAAAATTGCAACAGGAACAAGAGTCTTTAGCTTACCAATTCAGGTTGACAAAGGAAACTGCAGAAGCAGAAAGAAAAAGAATCGAAGCCGAAGGTATATCGGCATTTAATGAAATTATCAATGCAAGTTTGAGCAATCAAATTTTGAAGCAAAGAGGAATTGAAGCAACATTAGAACTTGCGAAATCTCCAAATGCCAAGGTTGTTGTGATTGGTGGAGGAGACGAAGGCTTGCCGCTCATTCTGGGAAATAATTAGAAGTAATATATTATCGTATAAATTAAATTGTAATAAAGATGTCAGAATATGCAGAACTTAAAGTAGATGGTAATGTGTATAAATTACCTATCATCGAAGGCACGGAGCAAGAACGAGGATTCGATATTAGTAAGCTCAGAGAAGAGAGCGGATTAATTACTGTTGATACTGGTTATAAAAATACGGGGTCAACACAGAGTTCCATCACTTTTTTGGATGGAGAAAAAGGTATTTTACGATACCGAGGTTATCCTATTGAACAACTTGCTGATAAATCCACTTTTTTGGAAGTTGCCTTTCTCTTGATTTACGGAGAATTACCAAATAGTCAGGAACTCTATGCTTTTAAAGCCAGGGTCAAAAAACACCAACTTGTGCATGAAGACATGAAGCAAATCATGCTTGGTTTTCCATCGAAAGCACATCCAATGGGTGTTTTGTCATCATTGGCAACTGCATTGACAGCATTCTATCCTGAGTCGCTAGACCCAAACCGATCTGCTGATAAAGTTGATTTAACAATCACACGATTATTGGCTAAGATCCCTACATTGGTTGCATGGTCATATACCAATGCGAGAGGAATTCGGGCTAACTATCCTGATAATAGTCTTGAATATGTAAGCAATTTTCTAAAAATGATGTTTAACCTCCCTACTGAGGATTATGATGTAGATCCTATTGTCGCGGATGCTATGGACAAAATATTCATTTTGCATGCTGATCACGAACAGAATTGCTCTACATCTACAGTACGTATAGTAGGATCTTCTCATGCTAATCTCTATGCTTCTGTTGCTGCAGGGATCAATGCCTTATGGGGACCACTTCATGGTGGTGCAAATCAAAAAGTGATCGAAATGCTCCAAAATATTATAACAAACGGAGGCGATACCAAGAAGTTTATAGACAAAGCAAAAGATCCAAATGATCCTTTTAGATTGATGGGTTTTGGGCATAGGGTTTACAAAAATTTTGACCCTCGTGCTGAAATTCTAAAAAAACAAGCTGACAAAATTTTGGAGCGTTTAGGTGTAAACGAACCTGAATTTGAAGTTGCAAAACAATTGGAAGAGGCTGCCTTAAAGGATGAATACTTTATAGAAAGAAAACTTTATCCAAACGTTGACTTCTATTCCGGAATCATTATGAAGGCTATTGGTATTCCTATCGAAATGTTTCCTGTGATGTTCAGTATTGGTAGATTACCAGGATGGATCGCACAATGGAAAGAAATGAGGACACATAATGAGCCAATTGGAAGACCTAGACAAATCTATGTCGGACATACACAAAGGCCTTATGAGAGTATAAGTAACAGATCATAAAACAACTAAAGGCCATTAAACTAAATGGCCTTTTTTTTTAAATAATTAAGAAGATAATGGAACTTCATGAAACTTTCCAGAATGCCACCGAACGAGTGCATTCATTAGAAAAACGGCCCTCAAACGAAAACTTGTTGAAAATGTATGGCCTTTACAAACAGGCGACAGAAGGAGATGTAGTTGGTGATCGACCGGGTGGATTTGACTTTAAAGGAATTGCAAAATATGATTCCTGGGCAAGTTTACGAGGTACGTCAAAGGAAATTGCCATGCAACACTATATCGATCTGGTTAATTCATTAATTGAGTAAAATCCATGCAATTGTTTTATTGTCCGGGATTGAAGGATGGTGATACATTTTTAGATAGTGAAGAATCGCATCACTGCGTTAAAGTATTGCGTAAAAAAGAAGGCGATATCATTGACATTACTGATGGACATGGCAGTTTTTATAAAGCACAATTACTTAATCTGAATCCAAAAAAATGTCTTTTCAATATCATTTCTTGTGTTGAGTCAGAAAAGGAAGATTATTTTATTCATATCGCCATCGCTCCAACAAAAAATACTGACCGTATGGAGTGGTTTGTTGAAAAAGCGGTAGAAATTGGTGTAGATAAAATTTCTTTTATCCAGACAGTAAATTGCGAACGAAGAACAATAAACCTAGATAGGATTAAAAAAAAGGCCATTAGCGCAATGAAACAGTCTGTCCGTGCAATTCTTCCAGAAGTCATGGAGATGGAACCTTTTTTAAAAATCATTAATGGTGAAAAAAAAGATCAGAATTTCATTGCTCATCTGGATGAGATTCAAACTCCATTCCTCGAAAGAATTGCAAAACCTGGCGTTAATTATTTATTGCTTATTGGACCAGAAGGCGGTTTTACCGAAGAAGAGTTATCATTAGCCAGAGCCCAACAATTTCAATCAGTAAAAATTGGAAATTTTCGCCTACGCACTGAAACTGCGGGTATAGTTGCAACAACTATTCTAAATCAAATAAATCATTAAAAATGTGGGCTGTTTATAAGCTTGTTTCCGGTATCATCCTGAACCGCAAAATTAAATCCTTTCATTAGCGAAAAAGCGCCAAATATACCATCCTTTCTAAGTGCCAGAAATCCCACTTGAATATCTTTATTACCCCTATTTGTTTTTAAAACTCTTTTGATAATTTCTTTACAGGCATCTTCAGGATGCACTCCATTTCTCATCAACTCTACAACCATTGCACTCCCTGCCTGCTTAATTACTTCTTCACCCACACCCGTTGCACAGGCAGCACCTACTTCATTGTCAACAAAAAGTCCTGCACCTATTATTGGCGAGTCGCCTACCCTACCGTGAAGCTTATTTGTGAGACCACTGGTTGTACAGGAACCAGATAAATTGCCCAAAACATCCATTGCAAGCATCCCGATTGTATCATGGTTTTCTATATTAATTATAGAGCGCTTCTCTTTTAACTCTTCTTTAAATTCCTCCCATTCCAAAAGTGTTTCCGGAGTTAAAAGATTTTCCTTTTCAAAGCCTTTTAGCAATGCAAATTCCAAAGCACCCTCTCCGACAAGCATGACATAGGGCGTTTCATCCATCACCAACCGAGCAACTGACACCGGGTGTTTGATGTGTTCCAGGCATGCTACACTTCCACATTGTTGGTTTTCATCCATAATGCATGCATCCAGAGTAACTCTTCCATCCTTATCTGGAAATCCTCCGAAACCAACAGACCGCACATTTGGATCTCCTTCAGGAACTTTTACACCTGCTTCCACAGCGTCTATTGCTTTTCCTCCATTATTCAATATTTTCCATGCTTCCAGATTAGCAGGAATTCCATGATCCCAGGTTGAAATAACAATGGGACGATTTGATGTATTCATTGTTGGATTAATAGCATATACTTTTGATTTCAATCCAATCAAGCCTCCAATAGATGAAATCAAGGCTGATTTTTTCAGAAATTTACGACGGGTATTCATATTGGAATAGATTTAATATCAGACTAAGTTTATGAAAATATTTACGTAGATGCTATCCGCTATTCATAAATTCGATTCAAATCCCAGCTTTTATTTGCGTTATACCTCAAATATCCATGATCCATTTCGAGCGGTGAGCCAATGTTATTGTGATAAAGCTGTCCGGTTCCCAAACCTTGTGGTAAATCCAAAGGGTAATCTGACACAAACTGTGCTATGGCATTCAAGCCAATATTCGATTCCAAAGCTGAAGTTACCCACCACCTAATTCCTAATTCACTTGCTAACGCAATCCACTCTTTAGATTGTTCCAAGCCACCCAGCAGGGTTGGTTTTAAAATGATGTAATTCGGTTTGATAGTTTCAAGTAATTGCATTTTTAATCCCCCAGCGGAGATACCAATTAATTCTTCATCCAATGCGATGGGTATAGGTGATTCATTGCATATTTTTCGCATGGATTCCCAATCACCAGCCATGATAGGCTGTTCGATGGAATGTATATTAAATTTGGAAAGCTGATCAAGTTTCTTCAAGGCTTCTTGTGGTTTGAAGGCACCGTTCGCGTCTAATCGGATCGTGATTTCACTTTCAGTATAGTGCGACCTGATATACCCTAGTAAAGCCAGTTCTTCTTCAAAATAAATGCCGCCAATTTTTATTTTAATGCATTGAAATCCTTCATCAATCTTGCTAATCAAACGTTGCATCATCAGTTCTTTGTCTCCCATCCAAACCAAACCGTTGATTGGAATTGACAAATGTGATTTACAAAATTTATTATCAAATAAAATCCGGCTCCCACCTTTATTGAAATCCAATATTGCCGTTTCCAAAGCAAATTGTAAGGCCGGAAATTCATTCGGAATGATGCTTTCAAGTTGTGAAACGTTTAATTGATCCACAGATGACACTGTTGTGATGCAATGAGCCATTGCTGATAACAAATCCCCGTTTAGATCAGGGCTTAAACCATTCAGTGGTCCACATTCTCCTATCCCAAAAAATTCCGGGTTTTCAGGATGATAGAGTTTTAGAAAATACGTATCTCTGGATGTCATCACACCGCGTGATGTCCCTGCTTCAAATCGAAAATCTAAATGGTATTTTTGAATGTCTAATTTCATTACACGATTTAACCAGATTTCTCTTCCTACAATCATAATTACAATCCATGATATTTTTTAGCTTTGCACTCAAAAAAGTAAGCTGTGGACATAAATTTTAATATTGAGCAGTACAATTATTCTTTGCCGGAAGAACAAATTGCCAAATTTCCATTGAAGGAAAGGGATCAATCAAAGTTGCTGGTATGGAAAAATGGCACAATTTCGCATCAAAAATTTGAAGAGGCACCAGCACTGATCCCCGAAAACTCACTTCTCGTATTTAATGACACACGTGTAATTGCGGCGCGATTAAATTTTCAAAAACCCACTGGAGCTCAAATAGAACTTTTCCTGTTACACCCCGAATTGCCCACAAGAGACATTTCATCCTCTATGTCATTGCAAAATTCATCGGTATGGCTTTGCTTGATTGGAAATAAAAAAAAATGGAAAGACGGCAAACTGTCTCTTCAGATAGGTGAATTGAAAGTGACTGCTTCATATTTCAACCGGGACGATAACTTAATCCAATTTGACTGGTCTCCAGGCGCTACTTTTGCAGAAATCATCAACAAAACAGGCGAAACACCACTGCCTCCTTATTTAAAAAGAAAACCTGTTGAGAATGATGCTTTAAGATATCAAACCGTCTATTCCAAACATCATGGAGCTGTAGCAGCTCCAACTGCAGGATTACATTTTACAGACTTCACTCTAAATCAAATCAAAGCTAGAAACATCAATACAGAATACTTAACGCTCCATGTAAGCGCCGGTACATTCAAACCGGTGGAAGTTGCGGATTATCGTGATCATGCTATGCATTGTGAGCAGATTATAATCAAAAAAGAAAGTGTTCAAAATCTACTTTCACACTGGGATCAATTAATTGCAGTAGGGACTACCTCATTGCGTATCCTGGAAAGTTTGTATTGGTATGGTGTACTCCTTTCCGGTGATAATAAAGCGAATTTCTTTATAGATAAAAATATGCCATATGAAAATACCTTGGCAAAAAACATTTCATTTGACGATTCCTTGAGAAGGATTCTGGACCATATGGAATCAGAAAATGTCGATGAAATCCATGGGGAAACTGAAATTTTTATTTACCCAGGATATGAAATCCGGACAGCAAAAGGACTATTCACCAATTTTCATCTCCCAAAATCTACCCTTTTATTGCTGGTATCTACCTTTACCGGACAGGCCTGGAAAGAAATTTACAATGCAGCGTTATCTAATAATTACCGGTTTCTAAGCTACGGTGACAGCTCCCTCATTTTAAGGTAATTCTGTACGCTTTTTTGTTCATTATTGAACACATTTACTGTAAAATAAATATGCAACTTGCTGTTTTTCAACAATATAACTGCTATGGCATATCTATTGAGTATTTCAAGCTACAGGGTAGAACGAGCATTAAAACTCTTTTTCGGGTTTCTGCCTGTTAAAAGAGTTTTTTTGGTCGTTATCTCAGACAAGAATTAAAAATAGATCCAGGTGAAAAAAATAGTCCGATATAATTTAGTCATTACAATCATCCAGTTTGTGATTTTTGCGATTCTGCTTTTTGCTGTATTTTTCATGAAATTCAATATGGATCAAAAAACAAGTCGTAATTCTGAACAGGGTTTTGTGATTGTTCAAAATGAATATTAATTTAAATCATCGAAATCAAAATGGAACAAATGTCAGCAACACAATTAACAAGATCAAGAAATAGAATATTAGGAGGAGTTTGTGGAGGAATTGCTAAATGGCTGGGTTGGGATGTAACACTTGTGCGAATACTTTATATATTCGTCAGCATACTAAGTGTAGCTTTTCCAGGCACTATCGTATATATCATACTCTGGATTATCATGCCAGAAGAATAATTATACTATACTTATCCGGTCTGAAAGCATCTCTACCATTTCCTTGGAATGAGTGGGGTAGTTTGCCAGCGTAATAAGCGCACTTTTTTCATGATTTTGGTATGTAAATACATACCCCAATTTTTTCAGCTTTGTCACAAAATTGAAATCGCATTTCAAGGAAATCATGGTTTTTGACTTGTTTTTTTTATCAATTAATGACTCCAGATTTTTATCATTCTCGATTAATTGATATAATACAGCAGCCTTATAATTGGACTCTCGAACCAATAGCTCCAATCCCCTGGCAGCATAATCTTCCAAAACTTTTCGCATAACAAAGATCTGCTTAGGATTCGCTTCAAATTGATTTTTTGGCAACTGGATGCCTGCTTTGGTAAAGAGAATAATAAATCCAGTGGGTATGCCCAAGCTTGCGTTGGGGTCAATTAATAGTCCATCAAAAGCGGATGAATTTGACATCGAATGTGGAAAAGAATAAGAGATATCCAATAGCGCCGGATGCGTGTCAGAATCCGTGATATCTAAAGCCCGATTTACTCCATCAACCGGATTGTCCTGAATTATTATCCACTTAAAATTATTCAGAGCATTCTTTTTTTCTAAACAATCATGAAATGAAATTCTAAATTCTTCTGGAACAACAAACAGTTCTCTCAGTAGCTTTTCGGATATCGTTAAATTATCCTCAGTGTTATGAGGTTTTTTATCATACGATTTTTCATGCTCACTTACGGTAAAATAGGGCGCGCCCGGGTTTGGATTTAAATTGATTTTGAATTTCATATACTGTATAAACGAAAAAAGGCTGAATTGTTCCAGCCTTTAATTTTATAAAAATCCTTAGTTCTTAATGAATTCCTTTCATCATTTTACTTAAAAATGGTGATAACAACAATAACACTATCGATGCACCTATTGCTTCTGCAGCGATAAAAGGATACAATTCAAAATCATATGTTTTTAATATTTGCTCTAATGTACCAGCAAGATAGTTTCCAAGAGCGATGCTCCCCATCCAAAGACCCATCATGGCAGAAACTATTTTTGGCGGTGACAATTTAGTAATCATGGACAGACCAACAGGTGACAAGCAAAGTTCTCCGGAAGTATGCATAAAATATACACCAACTAACCATAATGGACTTACTAACAAACCAGCATCCGCATTGGTTTGTGCACCGGTCATCAGGATAAAACCAAGCCCTAATAAAAGCAATCCAAAACTAAATTTATATGGCGTCCTTGGATTTTTACCGAGTTCTGCAAGCTTGATCCATAGAATAGAAAATAAAGGGGCTAAGATCACGATAAATATTGGATTCAATGCCTGAAACCAGGAAGCTGGGACATCCCATCCAAAAACAATCCTGTTTGTGTTTTCCTCTGCAAATAAGTTAAACGTTCCTCCTGCCTGTTCAAATCCTGACCAAAAAATTACGTTAAAAATGGCTAGAACAATTATCACAAACACCCTACTCCATTGTGTTTTATCTTCTGTTCCTTTGAAAATACTGTAAAGTAAATACCCCGCTCCAATAATTGCAGCAACAATTTTCACAATATTTAGCGTATCAGCACTAACCAAATCGATGAGCTTTATTAAGCCAAGCACTACTAAAGCGGTACCAATGGTATAATAAAGAATTTCCATCCAGTCCTTCAAAATCAAGGATGTCTGACTGGCGTCTCGGTTTGGTGGTAAACCAACATCTTTCAACGAAAGCCTTCTAAAGTAAAACCACACAATACCTATGATCATTCCCACACCAGCAGAAATATAGCCATATTGCCATCCAATTTTCTCGCCCAAACCACCGGCAACAAAAGGAGAAAGAAAAGCTCCCAAATTGATACCCATATAAAATATGGTAAATGCAGAATCTTTTCGTGGATCATTGGTTTCGTACAATCCTCCTACTATTGTAGAAATATTAGGCTTAAAAAACCCATTGCCTAAAATCAGTAACCCCAAGCCACAATAAAGCAAAAATTTGCGCATTTCCATGTCTCCGCTTATATCATAAGAAACACTAGCGGCAAGCGCAAACTGTCCGATCGCCATAACCAATCCGCCGATAAATATTGCCTTTCGCTGGCCCAAAAACTTATCAGCTAACAATCCACCTAAAATTGGTGTGAGATAAACCAAACCAGTGAAAATAGCATAAATCTCCAGTGCAGAATCCCGATCCATCCCGAATCCACCGTCTGTAAATGATGCCGTAAGGTATAAAACCAATAAAGCACGCATGCCATAATAGCTAAATCGTTCCCAAAACTCTGTAGCAAATAAGGTATATAAGCCACTTGGGTGCTTTGTGTTTTTTACTTCCATAAATCCGTAAAATTTAAGTTAGAGGCTACCAACGAATTGAATTCATTGGTAAATAAAATATTTGATATGAATACGATTAATAATAAAAATCCCAGCATAGCATTCTCAAAAAGCAGGCGCGCTCGCCCTCCAATAGCGTAAATATTGCAATTTGAAATGTAAGGTGCAAACATATCGTATAATACTAATTATGTGTACATAATAGACTGTGTTACCTCG
>JAHEMV010000561.1 GCA_024643455.1 Cytophagales bacterium | reverse complement strand
TGAAAATGATTGGACTTAGTGAGGTTTTCCAGGTGCGATCAGTACTTATAGTTTCCAGACTTCCATCATCATATTCCAACCTTAGATCAAGGCAAAATTTCGGCCTTGATCTCCAAATTGCCTGATCAAAATACCATACTGCCGTGGATTGATGGTTGTACCAGCCATTGCCCAGAAGCACACCAATCGCATTGCCACCTTCATTTAAAAACCCAGTAACGTCGTAGGTCACATATAAGGTTCTTCTGTCAAATCTAGTATACATCGGATCGAGCCGATGATCGCCTACGGTTTTTCCGTTTATAGAAAGTTCATAAAGCCCGGCAGCAGCTATATACACCCTGGCAGATACTATTTTTTTTGAAGGATTGAATTCTTTCCGGAAATACGGGGCAGGTTTCAGGTCAATATTTCGTGTGTCGGTGATCCAGGAACCTTTCCAGTTTGGCATCTCCATCAGGCCCGTTTCAAATGATGCCGTTTCCGATACTGAATTTGTACCTTTATTGTCCCATAATTGGACCCCCCAATAGTATTTTGTAAACGGTGTGAGTTCCGGACCTGAGTAAGTAATTAAATTATTGTCGGAAGTAATCTTTTCGCTGTCCCAAATGATATTTCCCGTCGTAAAATAAGGATCTGTCCCAACGACAATCTGATAACTCTCTTGAGCAGTTCCGTTTTGCTCACTAAGCATCATCCAAGTCAGGCGTGGTGCCTTTGCATCGATCCCTATGGGGTTAGTCAGATATTCACATTTCAAATTTGTAATCGTAAATGACTCTTCCGATTTAGGTTTACAAGCGAAGACCAGTACTGCGATTGAGAAAAAGTATAGGATGTTTTTCATGATGTTTTTTATAAAGGAGAAATCTACAAAAAAATGCTTTGAGGCTAAAGCGGATATGAAAATTCATTTTAACTCCATACGCGGGCACGGCTGTATCATAAATTAAAGGAAAATTTCATTGAGTCAAATTACATCCATGGCCACAAGTATATTACTGCATATTTCATAATTATAAGCTTCACATTCATTATAGAAAACTCCAATAAATCAATTTTTAATTCCGGGTGATTTTAAGTAAATATGAGTCCGATTCATTAAATTTGATTAAGTTATAAAGTGTATAAAAGTCAGGCGTTTAGCTATAATATTGGCATTAGTTTTGATGAAGATTTGTTTTAAAGTTATAATCAAAAATATCCTACTAAAATGAAACCATACAGAGCAATTTATGCAATCAGCATTTTCTTGTTTTTAAACAGTTGTCAGGAAAACATTCCGGAAAATGCAAGTGTATTTACCAAAAATGTTAGTGAACTGACTTCATTTTCTGCTGTCATCGGCGGTGAAATAAGTGCTGACGGTTTATTGCCGGTTTCTGTACGCGGAGTTTGCTGGAATGTCAACGAGTCTCCAACCCTTAATGACAGTTATACCACGGACGGCAGTGGTACGGGTAACTATCAAAGTACTTTAAATGATTTGAATGCCGGGCTCACATATTTTGTCAGAGCATATTATACTAATGAGAAGGATACGGTTTATGGCGAGCAAATTGAATTTACTACACTCGATTACATTATTTTTAATCCCGACATTTCATATGGAACGGTTGGCGATATAGATGGAAATAATTATAAAACGGTTACGATAGGAACACAAACATGGATGGTCGAAAATTTAAAGACTACTCATTACAGAAATGGAGACCCGATCACTAATGTAAACGATCCGGATTTTTGGCTTTCTCATGCCACAGTCGGAGCATATTGTTACTATAATTACGACGATTCACGGATTGAAACTTTTGGAGCGTACTATAACTGGATTGCTGCTACGGATAAGCGAAATATAGCACCGGAAGGTTGGCATGTAGCTACACTGGAAGATTGGGAAAAACTAAAGGAATTTTGCTGGGGAGATGGTAGTAAATTGAGTGAAACGACAACTGCACACTGGAAAAATCAATATTCTTCTGCCACCAACGAAACCGGGTTTAGTGTTCTGGCGGCAGACAGAGCCAAATTATTCACTGATAATGAGTGGGATTTTGGTCATATCGCATATTTTTGGACTAGTTCTGGGACACTGGATTTTCCTGATGGCATTATAATATTTAGCGACGGAGAAATACGCACTCAAGCTCAAGTTGAATATACAGGTAGGGGCTACAATATACGTTGCGTAAAAGATTAAACAAAGCCTAGTGGGATGACATTGAAGAAGCATCATGGTGCCTAACACCAGTCTTAAAAATGATCATCCTTATCCGCAAGGAACTGAGCTCATAAAAGCAGTTTTTTAACTTAAAAAATCTCGGGCAATTGTCTGAATTAAGATTTATAGGATTTTTGGATGATAAGATTTTAATAAATCAAACTATCCTAAAAGTTGCTAACTTGAAAACAAAAGTTGCATTACCGACAATCCTAAAATCGTCTAATCAAACAAATCCTAATTCAGACAAATGAAATACGAAGATCTTACCCATAAAATAATTGGCTGTGCGATGAAAGTTCATTCGACTTTGGGTAATGGATTTCAAGAAGTAATTTATCAAAGAGCATTAGCTATTGAGTTTGAAAAGCAAGGCTTGGGTTTTCAACGGGAAATGGAAATGACCATTTTCTATGACGGCATAGATATCGGCAACCGTAGAGTTGACTTTTTTGTGAAAGATACCATAATGGTTGAGTTGAAAGCACTGATAAAATTGGAGGATGTACATTTGGCGCAAGCGATGAACTACTGCCAGGCTTACAATTTACCCATTGGCTTGCTGATTAATTTCGGATCAAAAAGCCTTGAGTTTAAACGCGTGTACAATCTCAATCATCCTGAAAACAAAGACTACAAAGCCGACATTCCTAAAATCATACAATCCGACAAATACTAATTCAGACGATCTCCTAAGGACAAAAAACCGACTTGTATAGCCCATCCAATCTCTAAAATCACTTTCTTTGAGTCTGAATGGGAATTAAAAAAGAACTGTCCTTTAGACTTACAAAATTATTCAAATTTGAATACTGGCCATTTTGGATTTTTTACTTTCCAACCTATTTCTATGGTTTGTACCTGGCTTTGAAATCAAGGTCTTTTATGTATTTTTCAGCGGCAAACCCGGGTATGAAATATGGTGGTGTAATGGGAGAATCGAAATACAAAGTGCTCTCTTCCATTCCAGAAGCTTATGTTCCCAAAACGATTTTTATATCCGGATCAACCTCTTTTTCCAGCATCATTAAAATCATTAGCCAGGCGTCGCTTCGATATCCTTTTATTATCAAACCCGATGTTGGTGAGCGCGGAAAGGATGTAGAAATTATTCGATCGGAAACAGAACTGAGATCCTATCTGCACAACAAATCAAATGATCTGATCCTCCAGGAGTACATCGATTATGAAC